>JAGNNB010000321.1 GCA_017990865.1 Lysobacteraceae bacterium | reverse complement strand
TCCAAGTCGACGGCATCGAGGGCCGCGACGTTGGCGTAATGCTTACCGAGTTGGCGTAAGGTCAGATTCATGCGGCGATCAATGCCTTCGATGCGTGTCGGCCAAGTCGTCGCCGTGGCGCGATTCCAGCCAGAATTTCAGCGCCAGCGTCACCAACGCCAACCCCGACAACAACGAGGCGGCGGCGAATGCGCCGACGCTGTCGTATTCGTTGTAGAGAATTTCGATATGCAGCGGCAAGGTGTTGGTCAGCCCGCGAACGTGCCCCGAGACCACCGAAACCGCGCCGAATTCGCCCATCGCGCGCGCGCTGCACAGCAACACCCCGTACAACAAGCCCCACTGGATATTCGGCAGCGTGACGCGGCGGAACATCGTCCAAGCGCTGGCGCCGAGTGAGCGCGCCGCCAATTCCTCTTCCGCGCCCTGTTGCTGCATCAACGGGATCAATTCGCGCACAACGAAGGGGAACGTGATGAACAAGGTCGCGAGCACGATGCCGGGTTTGGCGAACAGCACTTTGATGCCGTACGCGGACAGGGCTTCGGCGAACCAGCCCTGGCTGCCGAACAACAACACCAAGCACAACCCCGCAACCACCGGCGAAACCGCGAACGGCAGATCGATCAAGGCCAGCAACACGCGTTTGCCACGAAACTCGAACCGCGCGATGGCCCAAGCGGCGAAGACGCCGAAGATGGCATTGATCGGTAACACAATCGCGGTAGTGAACAAGGTGAGTTTCAGCGCGGCCAGCGCGTCGGGCTCGCGAAGCGCGGCGAACCAAGCCGAGAATCCATCGCCGAACGCCGCCGCCAACACCATCAGCAAGGGCATCAACACCAGCAGCGCCATCGCCAGCATCGCCGCGCCGATCACGCAGATCCGCAGCCACAGCGGTTCTTGCAGAAGATCGCGATCAGTCACGCCGCCTCCCTCGCCGCTCGTGCGCGAACAGCAGCGGAATCGCGTTGATCGCCAACAAACACAGGAACGAAGCGAACAGCAGCAACGCCGCGATCGCGACCGCGCCGTTGTAGTCGTACTCTTCCAGTCGGATCACCACCAACAGCGGCGCGATTTCGGTTTTTCCCGGCAAATTGCCGGCGATGAAAATCACCGAACCGTATTCGCCCAAGCCGCGCGCGAACGCCAGCGAAAACCCGGTCAACAGCGCCGGCAGCAGTTCGGGGAAAATCACGCGACGCAGCGTGGTGAAACGCGAGGCGCCGAGCGATGCCGCCGCCTCTTCCTGCTCGCGCCCCAAGGTTTCCAACACCGGCTGCAGCGTCCGCACCGCGAACGGCAAGCCGATGAAGATCAACGCGATCACGATGCCGAGGTGGGTGTAAGCGATTTTGACGCCGAGCGGTTCCAGCCAACGCCCGATCCAACCGTTCTGCGAGTAAATCGCGGTCAACGCGATGCCGGCGACGGCGGTGGGCAGCGCGAACGGCAAATCGACCAACGCGTCGAGGATACGCCGCCCGGGAAAGCGATAGCGCACCAAGGCCCATGCGACCAGGGTGCCGGCGAGCGACGCGATCGCCGCCGCGAAGAACGCGCTGGTGAAACTCAATTCGACCGCCGCACGCACGCGCGGATCGTTCAACGCCCGCCACCAACCATCCGCGCCGAGCCCCGCCGCGCGCACGCTCAAGGCGAGCAACGGCAGCAGCACGACCACGCCCAACCACGCCATGCCGAGCCCCAAGCTCAGGCCGAAGGCCGGCAAGGGGTTCGGCGTGCGCCGTTGCGGGAGGACGAGCGCGGTCATCGCATCCGTTGCCTTCGAGGCTGGCGCGGCAGCGTTACGGCAGCTAAGCCGAACCGACGCATCTCAGCGAATCGCCTTGTAGATACGGTCGAAAAAGCCGCCATCGGCGAAGTGTTCGGATTGCGCCTTCTTCCACCCGCCGAACGCATCGTCGATCGTCACTTGCGGAATCGGCTTGAAACGCGCGCGTTCCGCGGCCGGGACGTCTTGCGGTTGCGAGGGACGATAAAAATGCTGGGCGGCGATGCGCTGGCCGTCCGGGCTATACAGAAAGCGCAAATACGCTTCGGCTTGCTTGCGGGTACCGTGCTTCGCGACGTTCTTATCCACCCAGGCGACGGGCGGCTCCGCTTTGATGCTCACGCTGGGGGCCACGAGTTCGTACTTGCCGCGCGTACTCGGCTGCTCCAGCACCAGAAGCGCTTCGTTCTCCCAGGCGATCAGCACATCGCCGATACCGCGCTCGGTGAAGGTCGTCGCAGCGCCGCGCGCTCCGGTATCCAGCACCGGCACGTTCTTGAACAAACGCGAGAGGTAATCGAGCACTTTGGCCGGGTCGCGGTATTCCTTCGCCGCCCAGGCCCAAGCCGCCAAATAGTTCCAACGCGCGCCGCCGGAAGTCTTCGGGTTGGGCGTGATCACGGCGACGCCGGGGCGCGCCAAGTCGTCCCAGTCGCGAATGTTCTTCGGGTTGCCCTTGCGCACCAGAAACACGATGGTCGAGGTATACGGCGCGCTGTTGTGAGGCAGACGCGTCTGCCAATTCGCGGGCAGCAGGCGCGCATTGGTCGCGATGGCGTCGATGTCCGCCGACAACGCCAGCGTCACCACATCGGCTTCGAGTCCATCGATCACCGAGCGCGTCTGCTTGCCGGAGCCGCCGTGCGAGGTGCGGATCTTCAAGTCTTCGCCGGTTTGCGCTTTCCATTGCGCAGCGAAACGTTCGTTGATGTCGACATACAGTTCGCGCGTCGGGTCGTACGAGACATTCAGCAACTCTATCGTTTGCGCATGCGCCATCGGCGAGCCGAAGACTGCGGCCAAGAGCAAGCGATAACACATAGATTTTACGGAAGAGGTCATGGGGGGCGTCCTCGATGCGCTCAGAATGACAGTTGTGCGTCTGCGAGTACAAGTCTCCTCGCGTCTTTCGATCCTGCCGACATCCGGCGAACCAAGCCGGAACAGGCGTCGCGAGGCATAGCATCGCCATGGCGAACGCCCCGGTCGAGGCGGCTTGACCGAACCGACCCGCTCAAGATCGCATGGCGGCCGTTCGGAACAGCGCCTCGCCGACGCGGTGTGCGGATCGCGTTCCGATAGCCTGCATCATCTCGCGTAAAAGGAAGGTTAGTGGACGTGGCGCAAGCTCGCCTCCCAGGCTCGAGAAGACATATCGCCGCCGAATACCGCGTCCGCTCGTCTCGCGCCTGTCGAGTGTGCTCATCGCGGCCTTCCCGAGCTAATGGCCTACGGCCATATGCTTATGTCGTCGCTTCCGGAGGCTCGGCAGCGACGGCTGCGAGCGCGCGTCGCAGCGCCATCTCCAATCGCTCCCCGGTCGTCGGTTTACGCAGAAACCCGACGAAACCGGCGGCACTCGCCTGCGACTCGGCCTGCGCATCCGCGCGCGCGGTGATCGCGATCATCGGCGCCGCGAATCCGCTCGCGCGCAATTGCTCGGCGAGTGCGCAGCCGTCTATCCCCGGCAAATCCAAATCGACGAACGCCGCGTCGAAACGCCCCACGGCGGCCTCGGTCATCGCCGCCAACCCATGCGCCGCATGCACCACGCGATGCCCGTTGCCTTGCAGCAGTCCGATCAACACTTCCGCGACGGTGGGATCGTCTTCGACCAACAACACTACGCACCATGCGATGGGCGTAGGCACGGACGTGGCCACCGTCGGATTGGAAACCTCCGTATCGCGAGCATCGGCCGCGCGCAGCGGCAGATTCAAGACGAAGGTCGTTCCTTCCCCTGGAACGCTCCGCACCTGAATGTCGCCGTCCATCGCGACGGCGAGCTCACGACTGATCGCAAGCCCTAAACCCGTCCCGCCATAACGCGCGGTCGTACGCGCGCCTTCGGCCTGCTCGAAACGACGGAACAAACGACTCACTTGTTCTTCGTTCATTCCCGGCCCGGTATCCCAGACCTCGATACGCAAACCGGTGCGCGCATCGGCCGAATCGTCGGCTGCGCTCGATTCGAGCGATCGCTCCGTCGCCGCGACTCGCAGTCCGACGCTCCCGCGCTCGGTGAATTTCACGGCATTGCCCAGCAAATTCAGCACGATCTGTTTGAGCCGCAAGGGATCGCCGACCCAACGTTCGGGCGTTTCCTGATCGCGCTCGACCGAAAAACGAAGTCCTTTGCGCGCCGCCAATGGCGACATCAAACCCGCGATTTCGTCGATCGACGCATCCAGCCCGAATTCGACGCGCTGCAATTCCAAACGACCTGCCTCGACCCGCGCCAAATCGAGCGCGTCGCCGACCGACCGGAGCAGATGCTCGCCCGCACGACGAATCGATTCCGCCTGCC
>JAGNNB010000320.1 GCA_017990865.1 Lysobacteraceae bacterium | reverse complement strand
TGTGGACGCTGTCGGTTTGTCCGGTTGGACCGTCAAGGAAGACGGCGATTACGTGCAGCCGCCGACACCGCTGCTCGCGGCGTCGCTCGCGGTGCGCCTGCATCTGGACCCGTGTTCGACCGACGACGGCGCGTTGCGCGTCGTGCCCGGCTCGCATCGTCTGGGGCGCATCGAGGCCGAACGCGTCGCGACCCTCGACAAGCGCAGCCGCGAAGTGGTGTGCGAAGCCGACGTCGGCGATGCGATTCTGATGCGGCCGTTGTTGCTGCACGCATCGTCCAAAGCGCGCGCGCCGAACGGCCGACGTGTCCTGCATTTTTTGTTCGCGCCGCCGCAGCCTGGCTGCGGTTTGTCCTGGCGAGCGGCGATATGAAAAAAACGAAGACGAAAACGAAGCCCACGTCGGCACCGCCTGCACTGACCCATCTCGACGCATCCGGCTTGCCGACGATGGTCGATGTATCCGGAAAAGCGACTACCGCGCGCGCGGCCAGCGCCGAATGCCGGGTCAAGTTTCCGCGCGCGGCCGCCGCGCAGTTGCGCGAAAACGGCTTGAAAAGCGCGAAAGGCGGCGTGGTCGAAACCGCGATCGTCGCCGGCACGATGGCGGTCAAGCGCACGCACGAACTGATCCCGTTCTGTCATCCGTTGCCGATCGACGGCATCCGCTTCGCCATCGATTGGCGCGGCGAACGCGAGTTGGAGATCGTGTGCAGCGTGAAGACCACGTACCGCACCGGCGTCGAAATGGAAGCGCTGACCGGCGCCACCGTCGCTGCGCTCACCGTCTACGATATGTGCAAAGCCTTGTCGCACGCCATCGTGCTGGGGCCAGCGAAACTGCGCGGAAAACGCGGCGGGAAGCGAGACTTCGGCGATGCGACCGGCGATGCGAAAGCAGGTGCTGCCGTCGGCTCGAAAAGGCGAGGGCGTGGATGACCCGCGCGACCGTGCTGTACTTCGCCAGCTTGCGCGACGCGGCGGGCATCGCGCAGGAAACCGTCGATCACGACGGCGATCTCGCCGCGCTGTACGCCGCGTTGCGCGCGAAACACGGCTTCGCATGGCCGCAGGCATCGCTGCGCGTCTCGCTCGACGGCGCATTCGCGCGCTGGAGCGACACGCCGCGCGAAGGCGCGGAAATCGCGTTCATTCCGCCGGTCTCAGGTGGTTGATGCCGAAGCTCGCTTTTTTGTGGGAGCGGCGTAAGCCGCGACACGATCGCTCGATTGCCGTCGCGGCTTACGCCGCTCCCACATGGGATGTCGCTGCGCATTGCGGTGTCGGTCGATCTCAATGCGCGACTCCTGCACGAAAACGCGCTGATGTCAGCGGGAATGATTGTTCGATGTTGATACGAGAAACAGAAAGATGACCCGTTTCGCCATCGCCGACGCTCCGTTCGATATCGCCCCGATGCGCGCGCGTCTGTTGCGCGCCGATGCCGGCGCTTACGCCAGCTTCGAAGGCTGGGTGCGCGACCACAACGAAGGCCGCGCCGCGCTCGGTTTGCGCTACGAGGCCTACGTCGCGCTGGCCGAAAGCGAAGGCGCGAAGATTCTCGACGAAGCGACGACACGATTCGCCATCGCCGATGCCGCCTGTGTGCATCGCATCGGCGAACTGATGGTCGGCGATCTCGCCGTATGGGTCGGCGTCAGCGCCGCGCACCGCGATGCGGCCTTTTCCGCCTGCCGTTGGATCATCGACGAAGTGAAAGCGCGCGTGCCGATTTGGAAGCACGAGCGCTACGCGGAAGGCGATGCGCAGTGGTTGCATCCGCAGGCGGATAGCGAAAACTCAGTGCGAGGCGGCGAGTAGCCGGTCGAGTTCGTCCCACAATGCGTCGCACAATCCTGGCCGGAATGCGGCGGGCCGAAAATTCGGATGCTCGCCCCGATATTTTTCGAGCATGCCATGGTTGCCGCCATCGATGCAGGCGCGCACGTTGGCGAGCCGATCCGCGGCCTTGACGATAAGAGCGAGCGTTCGATCGCCGTCGACCTTCGCCATTTTGATGTACGTGAGCGTCTTGCGGGTTTTGCGGTCGGGACCGGCTTCGTCGCTCAAGATCGCCACGCAATCCGCGATGAGAAGGCCGAACCGTTTCTCGATATCGGCATGCGAAACCTCGGTGTCTTCGATGGTGTCGTGCAGATAACCGAGGATTTGAGCGTTCGTGCCGAACGGCGCGAGAATTTCCGCGACCGCATCGAGATGATGGCGATATGGATACGCGCCGTATCGTTGATCGCCGTGAGCGGCGATGGCGTATGCGCGGGCTTCAAGTACGGTGTAGTCCATTGCGATACGTTAGCAGAACGCATCCAGCGTTTTCGATCAGCGAAAGCAGGTCCCTCGCTGCGCTCGGGATGACAGTGGTGAGCTACCCCGTTTCAACGCCGCTCACGCGTGTTGCCGCGAAGGCTTGTCCGTCGCCGCGACGAACGAAATGAATCCCCGACACTTTCAATTGGTGCACGTAATCGAGGCCCGCGCTTTTCAGCCCCCTGAGTCAGGGGGGCGCTCGCGCAGCGAGCGGGGGTGTGGAAGCGCATAGCCCGGGGCCCAAGATTCGCAACGCGAATCTTGGGATTTTCACGCGCAGCGTGAAAATGGCGATGGCCCCGCCGGCTGACCTCGGCACCCGCATCGATCGATACCGCGCCGCGGGTTGAAGACCGTTGCGGCGATGCCGAAGCCGTCGCCACGGCCTGCGAAAACGACTAGCCGACATTTTCGATCACAGCGCATGAGATCGCAGCACGCGCTGTTCAGCCCCCTGAGTCAGGGGGCGCTCGCGCAGCGAGCGGGGGTGTGGAAGCGCATAGCCTGGGGCCCAAGATTCGCGTTGCGAATCTTGGGATTTTCACGCGTAGCGCGAAAATGGCGATGACCCCGCCGGCTGACCTCGGCACCCGCATCGACCGATACCGTTGCTGCCTTCCGGCCCTGGCGGGGTTTTCGATCTAGCGTCGCGAGGGGCCGACGGGGCCACCATAGACGTGCGTCAACGACGCTGGTGTGGAGCTGCGAAGCGAAAGCGGATCGCCCATGAGGGGGATTCACTCGCGACATCCATGTCGCTCGCCCTGCGGGCGGCTTCGCCGTGCGGATCGGCAATCCTGCCGATCCGTCGAACCCGCGGGGGTTCTCACCCCCTCTCCCTCGCTTCGCCTGATGCGGGCGCAACTCGGAAGATCGCGAATTCTTCAATCTGGCGGAGAGAGGGGGATTCGAACCCCCGAAGCGCGGTTTAGACGCTTACACACTTTCCAGGCGTGCTCCTTCAACCACTCGGACACCTCTCCGTATCTTTCCCGATCCGCAGCGTCCGGTCCGCCATCGGGGCCGGCAATTCTAGCCCTCCGGCCGGTCAGGGACAAGGAAAGCGGGCGAACGACGGGGAAGCCGACCGCCCGTGGCACAATGACCGCCCATCGGCCCGACCCGCACCGCGCCCGCGACGCATCGCATGTCTTATCTCGTTCTCGCCCGCAAATGGCGTCCCAAGCGTTTCGCCGAGCTCGTCGGGCAGGAGCATGTGGTGCGTGCGCTCAGCAACGCGCTCGATACCGGCCGGGTCCATCACGCCTTCCTGTTCACCGGCACCCGTGGCGTGGGCAAAACCACGATTGCCCGCATCTTCGCCAAGTCGCTGAACTGCGAGCGCGGCACCTCGGCCGAACCCTGCGGCGAGTGCAATTCCTGCCGCGATATCGACGCCGGCCGCTTCATCGATCTGCTCGAAATCGACGCCGCCAGCAACACCGGCGTGGACGACGTGCGCGAAGTGATCGACAACGCCCAGTACATGCCCTCGCGCGGCCGGGTGAAGGTCTATCTGATCGACGAAGTCCACATGCTGTCGAAGTCGGCCTTCAACGCGCTGCTGAAGACGTTGGAAGAGCCGCCGGGTCACGTGAAATTCCTGCTTGCCACCACCGACCCGCAAAAACTGCCGGTCACGGTGCTGTCGCGCTGCCTGCAGTTCAATCTGAAGCGATTGGACGAAGCGCAGATACAAGGCCAGATGACCAAAATTCTGGCGGCGGAGGGCATTCCGGTCGAACCGGGCGCCATTCGCCAGCTCGCCAAATCCGCCGACGGCAGCTTGCGCGACGGTTTGTCGCTGCTGGATCAGGCCATCGCCTACACCGGCGCCGCCAGCACGCTCGAAGGCGGCTCCGGCGCGCCGCTGACCGATGCCGGCGTGGCTGCGATGCTCGGCACGGTCGACCGCCTGCGCATCGGCGCGTTGCTGCAGGCGCTGGCCGACGGCGACGGCGCCGCGCTGCTGGCCGAAGTGGCGGCGTTGGCCGAATTC
>JAGNNB010000319.1 GCA_017990865.1 Lysobacteraceae bacterium | reverse complement strand
GGCAGATCCGGCGCGCGGCGCAGGGCTTCGAGGATCACCAGACCGCCCAGGCTGTGACCGACCAAGCGTTCGACCGGATGCCGGCGCAAATAAGCGATCAATCGGTCTTGGGCGCGCTCGGGATCGCCCCAAACGCTGGCGTAGCCGAACAACGACGGCGCCAAGCCCTCGCGACGCAGGCGCAGCGCGAACGGCGCCAGCCAAGCTTTGGCGTTCCAGATGCCGTGGACGAGCAGGACGCGCGGCGCGGCGGAAGAACGTACGTCGGAAGTCGTCGGATCGGGCCGCATGGCGTCGGGTCGCGTATGGCGTGGATATCGGCGATATGGCGTCGCGCGGCCGCGACGCAAGCCCACGCTCGCGCACCTCTGTCGCAGCGAGTCAGCCGGAATACGCGGACGAACGCTGCGCGGCCGCCGCCTGCATGATGACCTCAGCCATCGCCGCGCCCACCGCATCGCAGCCGGCGCGATTGAAATGCAGGCCGTCGGGCAGCCAGAGTTCTTCGAGGCGCATCCGCGACAACGTCGCGTGCAAATCGTGAATCGTCGCGCCGTAGCGCCGCGCGATCTCGACCGAGCGCGCGTTGTAGGCTTGCATATCCGCCGCGTAACGTCGCGAAGTCTTCGTACGGTTGTGCGTCGCCTCATCGAACGGCGTGCTGGTCGCCCACACCAGCATCGCGCCGGTGTCGCGTAGATACACGAAGATCGCCTCGAGATTCGCCGCGTATTCGTCCAGCGTACACACCGACAGGTCGCGGCCCGCGTCGTAACGAAGATCGTGCAGTCCGCAATTCAGATGCACCAATTCGGCGGAACCGACCGGCACCCATTCGCGAAGATGCGCCAGCACCTTGCGCGAGGATTCGCAGTTCGTCGGCGGCGCGAACAACTCGATGTCGCCCGACAGACGCCTGCGCAGGAACGGCTCGGCGTTCATGCGGATCGAATCGCCGATCAGGACGACGCGGAACCGGCGATCGGAGGCAGGGGGTTCGCTCGCCATTGCGAATGGTTCGAGCCGGGTGCTTCAGAGCGCGCGACGGAAAATGAATTCATGGTCGTTGGTTTGACCGACCGGGAACAGATACTCGCCGACCCGCTCGAAACCGTAACGCGCGTAGAAACGCTGCGCGCCGAGATTCTCGCTCCACACGCCCACCCACAACGTGCGCGGCCCGTCGCGCAGCAGCCAGTCCATCGCCGTCTCCATCAGCTTCGCGCCCCATCCGCCGTTGTGCGCGCGGGCGAGAATATAGAGGCGCTTGATTTCGCCGTCCTCCTCGCGTGCATCCGAATGCGGCAAACCGCAGGGACCGACGAGGATATGACCGATCGCTTCGTCGCCGTCTTCCAACAACCACACCGCATAGCGCGGGTCTTCGAGCGCGGCGCGCTGCGTTTCGGGCGTGTAACTCACAGCGAGGAAATACGCCAAGTCCTCGGGCGGATACAGCGCCCCGAAGGTTTCGGTGAAATTGCGGCAGGCCAGATCGGCGACGCGATCGGCGTCGGCGGGTGTGGCGCGGCGGATCGAGATACTCATACAGCGATTCTCTTCATTGCGATGCCCTCGCCCCTCACCCGGCCTTCGGCCACCCTCTCCCCGCTGGCGGGGAGAGGGAAAGCGTAGAGCGGAGCGAAGCTCCGCTGCATGCCAGATCTACAACACAGTCAGCGACGCGTTCGGCGTCGGCAGGAGTCGCACGGCGAATGGCATACCTCATGGCGGATTCCTCGGCTGGGCACATCGCCCGGCGACTACGCATCGGACACAGCCCGGAAAACGATTCGGCGTGCGCGCTGCGAATACGACCGATCGCATCGCGGCTTCGCGGGCACGACCGGTCATTCGCTCGGCGGTTTCGGCGCCAGAAGCACCGTCTTCCTGGAAATCAACAGATTTTCTTTCTTCTGCTGATTGAGCGCCTTGTAGACGAGCACGCGCATCGCTTTTCCCCCTCCCGCGTCCACTTCGTACGCGCCGAGGAGAGTGGCGTCTTCCCGCAACGGCTCCTCTACGCGGTACCACTTAAGGCGTTCGAGCAATAGTTCTTCGATACGCTGCATCGAGTACGGCAGGTCGACGAACTCCAGTTCGGAGAATACGGCGCACTGGTAGGCCTCGTCGAACAGAATGAAATATGGCCCGGGTTCGGCCTGCATCCCATAGAAGTAAACGGCGACTTGGCCTTGTTCGGTGTCGACCGTTTCATCGGGTAACGGCACTGCGCCTTCGGCCTCCAGCAATTTAACGATCTCTTTGGGCTCTTCCGTGCGCATGCAGGAAGAGGCGAAATGACGCGCCAGATCCATGCCTTTCGGCTTCTGCGACGAGTCCGGCTTCGCGGCATCCGGTTCGTCCGAGGTTGCGGGCGTCGCCTGCTCCGGCGGCGACAGGGTCAAGGACTTGTAGATCGAGCCCGGTTCCTGCGCGAAGGCCGACGACACGGCCATCAGGGCCGTCAGTAATGCGAATCGTGTTTTCATTTCTCCCCCTGAGTTTCACGTACATGTGATGATGCTGCGCATTCGACTTCCGCTAGGCTTCGCGGCTCGCATCGCGAGTCATTCGCGCTGAAGGCATCATGCCTGCGCTTACGGACTCGCCGCTTTCGGCGCGGCGCCGGTCAAGCGGCCTTGGATGAACACCGTCTCGTTCTGCCCGGCTTGCGAGACTTTGTAAAACGCGATGTGCCAGACGATCTCCTCGCCGACGTCCATCTCGTAGGCGCCGATCGGCGTTTTGCCATCAAGCAACGAGTCGTCGACCCGACGCCACTCCGGCAGCGCCGCGAAGAACGCCTCGAAATTCTTCACGCTCACCGGCATATCCACGAACGTCTGGACCGCCGACACCGAGCAATCGCCTATGTCGTCGAAGATGACGCTGTATGGACCGAACACGGTCGGCACGCTGTAACCGCGCACGCCCGGCATGCTCGGGGTGTCTTCGAGAATGCCCTCGGGAAACGGCACTGAGCCCGCGCCTTTCAGCAAGGCGTCAATCTTGTCGGCATCGAGGCCTTGCTGCATGCAGACGGCAATGAATTCCTGCGTCAATTCGATGCCCGACTGCGCCGGCGCATCGGTCTGCGCCGATGCCGCAGGAGAAACGGGCGCAGGCTCCGAGGACTCTTGCGTGGTTTTCGGTTCCGACAACTGCAGGGATTCGTAGATCGACTTCGATTCCTGAGCCGAGGCCGTCGTCGCGAACGACAACGCCAATATCAGTGCAAGCGCTTTGTTCATTCTTCGTTCCTCACTTTCACGTGAATTTCCTTCAGTTGCGCATCGGGAATCGGCGACGGCGCGCCGGTCATCAAACACTGGGCGGTCGTCGTTTTCGGGAACGCGATGACATCGCGGATCGATTCGGTGCCGGCCATCAGCGCGGCGATGCGGTCGATGCCGAAGGCGATGCCGCCGTGCGGCGGCGCGCCGTATTTCAGCGCGTCGAGCAGGAAGCCGAATTTCAGTTCGGCTTCCTCCTTGCCGATGCCGAGCAGATCGAACACCGCGCTCTGCATCGCCGAGTTGTGGATACGGATCGAACCGCCACCGATTTCGTTGCCGTTGAGCACCATGTCGTAGCCGCGCGAGACCGCGGTCTTGGCGTTCGCGCGCAGGTCGTCGATATCGTCCACGGCCGGCGCGGTAAACGGGTGATGCAATGCGACGTAACGCTGGTCCTCGGCATCCCATTCGAACATCGGGAAGTCGGTGATCCACAGCGGTTTCCAGCCGGCTTCGATCAGATTCAGATCCTTGCCGAGCTTCAAGCGCAGCGCGCCCATGAAATCGCTGGCGGTTTTGGCGTCGGCGGCGCCGAAGAAGATCGCGTCGCCGGTTTGCGCGCCGGTCGCCTGCACGATCGCGGCGAGCGTGGCGTCGTCGAGGAACTTGGCGATCGGCGATGCGATGCCTTCGCGGCCTTTCGCGGCATCTTCGATCTTCATCCACGCCAAACCCTTGGCGCCGAACTTCGCGGCGTGCGCGCCGCAATCGTCGATCTGTTTGCGGCTGAGCGTCGCGCCGCCAGGCGCGCGCAGCGCGATCACGCGACCGTCGGCCGCGTTCGCCCAATCGGTGAATACCTTGAATTCACAGGTTTTCACCAACTCGGCGATATCGACGAACTCCGATGCGATGCGCAGATCGGGCTTGTCCGAACCGTAGCGACGCATCGCTTCGGCGTAGGTCATGCGCGGGAAAGGGTTCGCCAGTTCGACATCCATCACGTCCTTGAACACGACGCGGATCATCTCTTCGGTGGCGTCCTGCACATCGCGCTCGCCGACCCAGGCGAATTCCATATCGAGTTGGGTGAATT
>JAGNNB010000022.1 GCA_017990865.1 Lysobacteraceae bacterium | reverse complement strand
GCGCGGAAGAGGAATTGGCGGCGCGCTCGCTCGGCGCCAGCGCTTGGACGATGTTCCGCCGCGTCACGTTGCCGAACATCCAATGGGGCTTGTTGTATGGGGTGTTGCTGTGCAGCGCGCGCGCGATGGGCGAATTCGGCGCGGTTTCGGTGGTCTCGGGGCATATTCGCGGGCTGACCAACACCTTGCCGCTGCATATCGAAATCCTCTACAACGAATACGACAGCGTCGGCGCATTCGCCGCCGCCTCATTGTTGTCGGCGTTGGCGTTGGTGACCCTGGCGCTGAAATTCTGGCTGGAATCGCGCCACGGCGACGACCTGGCCGACACGCATCGAAGGCATTGATCGCCGCATGAATCTGACCTTACGCCAACTCGGTAAGCATTACGCCAACGTCGCGGCCCTCGATGCCGTCGACTTGGACATCGCTTCGGGCGAATTGATCGCCTTGCTCGGGCCGTCGGGCTCGGGGAAAACCACGTTGTTGCGCGTGATCGCGGGTCTGCTGCATCCGGATCGCGGTCAAGTGTTGTTCGGCGAGCGCGACGCGACCCGATTGAGCCTGCGCGAGCGCAACGTCGGTTTCGTGTTCCAGCATTACGCGCTGTTCCGGCATATGACGGTGGCCGAGAACATCGCGTTCGGCTTGCGCAGCCGCCCGCGCGCGCGCAGGCCGGACAAAGCCACCATCGCGCGCCGCGTCGCCGAACTGCTGCAGTTGATCCAATTGCCCGATTTCGGCGATCGCTACCCGGAGCAATTGTCGGGCGGTCAAAAACAGCGCGTCGCATTGGCGCGCGCGCTGGCGATCGATCCCAGCGTGTTGTTGCTGGACGAGCCGTTCGGCGCGTTGGACGCGAAAGTGCGGGTCGAGCTGCGGCGCTGGCTGCGGAAATTGCACGATCAAACCGGGCAAACCACGCTGTTCGTCACGCACGATCAGGAAGAAGCCTTGGAGCTCGCCGACCGCGTGGTGATTCTGAATCGCGGCAGGATCGAGCAGGTGGGCACGCCCGATGCGATCTATCGCGAACCGGCGTCGCCTTACGTCTTCGATTTCATCGGCCGCGGCAATGTGCTGGAAGGCGAGGTGCGCGATGGCGCGTTCCGCATCGCGGGGCAAGGATTCGTCCTGAGTGCGCCGGAGCACGCCGACGGCCCCGCGCACTTGCATCTACGGCCGCACGATCTGGAACGCACGGAGCCCGGCGAAGGATTCGATGCGCACGTCTTGGCGGTGCATCACCGTGCCGATCGCGCGACGGTGGAACTGAGCGTCGCCGGACAAAGCCGCACGCTTGAATGGGATCGAATCGATACGCTGGGCAACGATGTGCCCAAGGTGAACGACATTATCTCGTTAAGGCCACAACGTTGGCGGCTCTACGCGCGCTGAGGGCGCGCAACGCGCATCAATCCGTTTGAGACGACGCCTTGCTGTCGAGCGCTGTCAATACGTAGAACAGGATAAAGCCGAGCCATGAGAAGCAAAGGCTGACGAGAACTCCAACGAGTTTCTGTCTTTTCGAAAAACGGCGGTTGAACACGACGAGCATGATCGGAAAGAAGATCATCAGAGTAAATGCGACGACCGCCAGCATCCCGCCCATTCAAATCTTCCTTTTTTAGTCGGCACAACAATTTGTTTCGAGCGGTGAAAATAGCGACCCTGCCGAGCAGATGTCAACCTCCGGGCGAAGGGGGCTGGCGGGCGCTCAGCGCATGCACCGCTTCCACCAACGCAGCGACGTGATCGGGATTCATGTCCGGCGACATGCCGTGGCCGAGGTTGAAGACATGGCCGTCGCGCGAGCCGCCGTTGCCCGCGGCGTAATCGTCGAGGGTGCGACGGACCTGTTCTCGGATCGCATCGGGCGAACCGTATAGCGTGGCGGGATCGAGATTGCCCTGCAGCGCGACCTTGCCGTCGGTGCGGCGCGCGGCGTCGCTCAGTTCCACGGTCCAATCCACGCCGACGGCTTCGGTGCCGGATGCCGCCAAGGCTTCCAGATGCGTGCCGTTGCCTTTGCCGAACAGAATCAGCGGCGTACGCGCGTCGCCTTCGCCGCGCTGCAGTTCGCGCGCGATGCGCGTGAGGTACGGCAACGAGAATTCGCGGTACATCGCCGGGCTCAACACGCCGCCCCAGGTATCGAAGACCTGCAGCGCCTGCGCGCCGGCCGCGCGCTGCGCGGCGAGATAGGCGATCACCGCATCGGTATTGATCGACAGCAACGCGTGCAGCACGTCGGGCGCGTTGAGCGCGAGCGCTTTGATCGTCGCGAAGTTGTCGCTGCCGCCGCCTTCCACCATGTAACAGGCCAGCGTCCACGGGCTGCCGGAAAAACCGATCAGCGGGACGCGGCTCTTGTCGGGCATGCCGTCGAGTTCGCGGCGAATCGTGCGCACCGCGTCCATCACATAGCGCAATTCGGTTTCCATATCCGGCACGGCGAGTTTCGCCACGTCTTCGGCGCTGCGCACGGTGCGTTCGAACTTCGGGCCTTCGCCTTCGACGAAATACAAACCGAGACCCATCGCATCGGGCACGGTGAGAATGTCGGAGAACAAAATCGCGGCGTCGAGCGGGAACCGACGCAGCGGTTGCAGCGTGACCTCGCAGGCGATTTCGGGCGTCTTCGCCATCGCCAGGAAACTGCCGGCCTGCTTGCGGGTGGCGCGGTATTCCGGCAGATAGCGGCCGGCTTGGCGCATCAGCCACACCGGCGTGGCGTCGACCGGTTCGCGACGCAGCGCGCGGAGGAAACGATCGTTGGCGAGAGGTTTGGAATCGGTCACGGGAGTCCTAATCGAAAAGCGCCGCGGGCGGCGACATCGGTTTGCATGCGGTTCGCGTCGCGCGCGTTCAGGTCGACACGCCCTGGGCGAACATGAGTTGAAACCCTTTTTTCAGCGTTTGATCGCGTGCGCGTTCGAACGCGGCGAGCGCACTGGTCTGGTCGAGATATTGCTCGCGACGCAGCGTGCTGCGACCGCCGATCTGGCCGGTCTCGCGAATCAACGTCCAACCGCCCAGCAAATCCGCTTCCAATTGCAATTGCACGAAGCGCGGGGCTTCGCGGCTGGCGCCGTGCGGATCCGGGCGTTGTTGGAGGAGCAGGCGCATGCGTGAATTGTAGCCGGAAGCGACGATACGGGCCGGTGCGTGGTCGTATCGCGGAAGGGATCGGGCCTGAAGGCGCTCCTACGAAAGCCCAACGCTCAATTGCCGCGCAAGGTTTCCAGCACCGCCTCTTCCGGCACGTCCGAGACGATGCGCGCCAGTCCCGGCGCTTCCCACAGCACGAAACGCAAACCGCTGGCTTGGTTTTTCTTGTCCAGGCGCATGCGTTCGAGCAGGTTGTTCGGGTCGAGCCCCGGCGGCAGCGCCGTGGGCAGGCCGAAGCCCGACAGCAGATATTCCAAGCGCTGCGCGTCCATCGCAGCGGCCATGCCCAAATAGGCCGACAACCGCGCGGCCAACACCATGCCCACCGCGACCGCTTCGCCGTGATTCAACGCGTCGGAGCCCAGGCCGGCGTAGCCCTGTTCGGCTTCGATGGCGTGGCCGAAGGTGTGGCCGAAATTGAGCAGTGCGCGTTCGCCGTGCTCGTAGGGGTCGTGTTCGACGATCGCGGCTTTGTGCCGGCAACTCAAGGTGATGGCTTCCTGCAGCGCATCGTGTTCGCGCGCCAACAGCGCGGCGCGATTGGCGTTGAGCCATTCCAAAAATGGCGCGTCGGTGATCGCGCCGTACTTCACCACTTCGGCCAGCCCCGCATGCAGTTCGCGCTCGGGCAGCGAATGCAGGGTGCTGATGTCGGCGAACACCGCCCGCGGCGGGTGGAAAGCGCCGACGAGGTTCTTGCCCTGCGGCAGATCCACCGCGGTCTTGCCGCCGACCGAGGAATCCACCATCGCCAGCAGTGTCGTGGGCAGTTGGATGCAGTCGATCCCGCGCATCCAGCACGCCGCCGCGAACCCGGCGAGGTCGCCGACCACGCCGCCGCCCAACGCCAGCACGCAGGCGTCGCGGGTGGCGCCCAACGCGGCCAGGGCGTCGATCGCGTGCGCGAAGTTGTCCAGCGTCTTCGCCCGTTCGCCCGCGGGCATGATGTAGCGGGCGGTGCGCAGGTCCGAGCGCACGTTGTGCAGGCTCACTTCCAATTGCCGCGCGAACAGCGGCGCGACGTGTTCGTCGCTGACGATCAGCGCATGACGGCCGCGGATGCGCGAGGCCAGCGCGATGCCGTCGTCCAGCAGATCGGCGCCGATGGTGATGGTGTAGGGGTGCGGGCCGCCGACGTGAACCGAGCGGTGGAGGGGTGCGATCATACCGACGCCGTTTGCGGGGGAGGGGGAGGAGCGATCTGCCAGCGGTCGCGCAGCAGAACCGCCAGCTTGCCGCAGGCGTCGGGCAACGCCAAGCCCGACGGCTCGAACCGGAGGTCGGCGATCTCCGCGTACAGCGGCGCGCGTTCAGCCGCCAAACGGCGCAGCACCGCCTCGCGATCGTCCACGGCCAACAGCGGTCGGCTGCGGTCGCGGGCCAAACGGGCCAATTGCTCGTCCACGCCGACATGCAGATGCACCACGAACCCGTGGGCGCGCATCGCGGCGCGATTGTCCGCATCCAGCACCGCGCCGCCGCCGGTGGCGATCAAGGTCTCGCGGTCCTGCAGGCGCGCGGCCAAACGGGCGCGCTCGAGCAGCCGGAACGCCGCTTCGCCGTCGGTCGAAAAAATCTCGGGAATTTTGCGCCCCGTTTCGATCTCGATGTCGCGATCCAGATCGACGAAACGCAGCCCGAAGCGTTCGGCCAGCCGTCGGCCGATCGAGGTTTTGCCGGCGCCCATCGGGCCGATCAGGATCAGGTTCGGCGCGGGATTCATGACCTGTTTCGACGGAAATCGCACGGGATTTTAACAGCCGGACCCGCTGGCGGGCGTAGTCTGACGGTTCCGGCGCCGCGCGCGTCACGCTCAAGGGTTCGACTCATGTCCGTCGCGAAAATCATCGAAGTCAATGCGTCCTCCGCCATCGGCGTCGAAGACGCCGTGCGCAGCGGTCTGAAGAAATGCGCCGAATCGGTGAAGAACATCAAAGGCGCATGGGTCAACGAAACCAAGGTCGTCACCGACGATCAGGGCAATGTGACCGAATGGCGCGTCAACATGCGGGTCAGCTTCATCGTCGAGTGACGCCCGGACGTTGCCCGGCTTCGGGTCATTCGGAACGCGGCGGCATCGCACGCACGCGATGCTCCGCATCCAGGCGTAGGCAGCGTTCGGCCACGGCCGGCATGACGCGCAGCGCGTGCCGGCTCACGCGCTCGAAGTGCTGCACGAAGCGTGCGATCTCCGCCCGCGTTTGACCCCGGTTGACAGATGTTCTAGCCCGCATCGCGCGCTCCTGCCGCCAGCGCCAGTCGACCACAGGCGCGAACCCCGGCGCCTGCAGCCACAGCAGATGCGGCAATCGTGCCCACAGCGCGGGATAGTCGCGGCCCAAAGCCTCGTTGCAGGCGCGCCGCCAGACACCGTCGGCGTCTTCCTCGCGTTCCAAGGCATTGACCGGCCGACGCAGGGCGGTGGCGGTCTGCGCCGGCACCTTCAGGCACCAGCCTTCGAACACCGTCAGATCGATATCGCGCGCCAGCGGCCAGCGCGACGGCGGCAGGCGGCGATCGCGCAGCTTGTCGAAACGCGGCAGACGCACCGCGCGGCCATCGCGCAGGGCGTCGAGGGTCTCGCAGGCGAGAGCCAGATCGTGCGTGCCCGGCGGCCCGCGCGTGGCGAGCAACGGATGCACCTCGCGCCCGAGCCGCCGCCGCTCGCGCAGGCCCAGGTACACGTCGTCCAGCGACAGCGTCGCGACCCGCAGGCCGCGCTGCGCACCGAGCGCGGCCATTTGCGCGGCCAACGTGGATTTGCCGCTGCCCTGCACACCGCCGATGGCGTAGAGGCGGCCGACGCTCAGCGCCTCATCGAGCGCCGCGGTCACCACGGAGGCGGGGAACGAGCCGACAGAGTGCTTGCCGACTGCATGCGCCCCGCCGTCGTGCCGCGAAGCGATCTTGATCGATGTCGTATGCGCGTCCGCGGCCATCGCGCGACAATACCGCAATGAACACGACCGCCCACGACGCCGCGGACCGCGGCCACCTCGACCGGCTCTACGCCGAAGCCCTCGCCACGTTCGAAGACCTGATCGCGCAGGCCCGCGCCACCGGCATGCCGGACCCGAACGCGATGACCGTCGCTTCCAGCACGCCCGACGGCCGACCTTCCGCGCGCATCGCCCTGCTGAAGGGTTACGACCAGCGCGGCTTCGTGTTCTACACCAACCACGACAGCCGCAAGGGCCGCGAATTGCGCGAAAACCCGCGCGCGGCGCTGCTGTTCTTCTGGAAAGCGTTGGGCGAAGACGGCGTGCAGGCGCGCATCGAAGGCCGCGTGGAGGTGGTCGACGCCCTCGAAGCCGACGCCTATTTCGCCAGCCGCCCGCGCGACAGCCAACTCGGCGCCTGGGCGTCGCTGCAATCGGAAACGCTGGACAGCCGCGAAACGTTCGAGCACCGCATCGCCGAAGCGCAAACCCGCTTCGAAGGCGGCGACGTGCCCCGCCCGCCGCACTGGGGCGGCTTCCGCATCGTGCCCGAGATCATGGAGTTCTGGCACGGCGCACGGTTCCGCTTGCATCAACGCGATCTCTACGAACGCGGCGAAGACGGGGCTTGGACCAAGCGGATGCTGTATCCGTGATGGTGGAGCGCGAATGCTTTAACGTTTGGGTGCCATGCGTTTCGCGAAACCGGGCGCTTCGCAGTTGTCCGGTTTTACGATCGAGATCTCGTGCGCTTCGTCCGGGCGGAAAACGAGCGACGATCTATCCTTTCGGCGGCTCGGGCGGAGGCGGCGGAATCGGAAACTCCGGCATGCCGGGCGGGTTGCAGGTCGCCGGGATATTCGCCGACACCTTGTACAGCGCCTCCACATCGAGCTGATAGAGCGCGCCGCCCATATGTCCATAGATGCCGGGGCCGGTCGATGTGCCCAACCACTCGACGTAGACCCGACGCGAATCCCAATCGCCTTGAGGCGTCGGCATCGCGCGCTTCAAGGCCGAATACACAATGCTCGGCGCATGGACCCAGTATCCCCGTGGATACTCGTAATAGCTCGCCTCTGCGGATACACCGTCGCAAGAATAGAAATTCGACTGCTCGAATCCCCAAAAGTAGACGCCGGCAAAACGGCGACGAAGTTTGCGTTCCGTCGGCTCGACGCAAACGCTGGCATCGACATCGATCGTCGCATCGGTGCGTGCGCCGCGGACCACGAACGGCGCTTCGCCGATCTTTCGAGTCCTGACGAAAGACAGCCGCGTTGGGCAGCGCACCACGATTTTTTCGAAGGCCTCGGGCATCGGGCGGCGCTCTTCGTAGCGCCCTGACGCATCGGTTCTACCGCGCTCGACGAGAGCTCCAACGACGGGGCGCCCGGTTCCGCGATCACGCACCAGCACCGAAAGCAATAGCGCGGTGCGTTCGCGTTCTTCCTGTTCCAGGCGTCGCTTTTCCTCGTCCGATAACAGCGAAGCCGATCCGTGCGCACCCGCTGCGGCATCCGCTGCTGCGGCCGCAGCATCCGCCGCAGCGGCGGCGGCTTCGGCGGCAGCATCCGCAGCGGCGTTCGACATCGCAAAAGCTCCGCTCGCATCGGGTTCGGCGTCTCGCTTATCTTCTTCAGTGGCGGACAGCTTTGATGCCTCGTCTACGGCCGCACCGTCGTTTCCATCGCTTCCCGTTCTGGGCGAAGACAGCGTCGCGGCGCGATCGGCAATAAGGCCGCTGTCCGAATCCGACGCAGAGTCGGACGACGGCATGCCGCAAGCGGTGAGCGCGAACACACTGAAGATCAGTAGGGAGGAAAGCCGCATCGTCGACCCGCTACACTGGACGCCATTCCGTCACTTTGCCACAACCGCATGGGTCCGCAACGCATCGTTTGTCTCACAGAGGAGCCCACCGAGACGCTGTACGCGCTCGGCGAGCAGCATCGCATCGTCGGCATCAGCGGGTTCACGGTGCGACCGGCGGCGGCGCGGCGGGAAAAGCCGAAGGTCAGCGCGTTCACCTCGGCGAAGATCGACGAGATTCTGAAATTGCGGCCGGACTTCGTCGTCGGGTTCTCCGATATCCAAGCCGACATCGCGTCGGCCTTGATCAAGCACGGCGTTGAGGTGTGGATCGCGAATCATCGCAGTGTGGACGAGATTCTCGATTACGTGCGTCGCCTCGGCGCGTTGGTCGGTGCGGCACAGAAGGCGAATGCCTATGCCGATGACCTGCGGCGCGGGCTCGACACCATCGCCGCAGACGCGGCGACACTGCCGCGACGTCCGAAAGTGTATTTCGAAGAGTGGGACACGCCGCAGATCAGCGGTATTCGCTGGGGGTCCGAGTTGGTCGGCATCGCCGGCGGCGACGATATTTTTCCCGAGCGCGCGCTGCAGTCGCTGGCGAAACATCGCATTCTCGAAGACGGCGACGAGGTGATCCGACGCGCGCCCGACATCATTCTCGGCTCGTGGTGCGGCAAGAAATTCCGCCCCGAGAAAGTCGCCGCGCGTCCCGGCTGGCAAGCCATTCCCGCCGTGCGCGACGGCGAACTGCACGAAATCAAATCGCCGATCATCCTGCAGCCCGGCCCCGCGGCGTTGACCGACG
The DNA here is from genome assembly GCA_017990865.1 of Lysobacteraceae bacterium. Taxonomy (GTDB): domain Bacteria; phylum Pseudomonadota; class Gammaproteobacteria; order Xanthomonadales; family Xanthomonadaceae; genus Lysobacter_I. The sequence goes on along the minus strand of JAGNNB010000022.1, from coordinate 7,541 downwards.
GCGTGCGCGAGATCGCGAAGATCGTGCGGGCGTGGGCGGAGCGGCGAGCTTAGGCTTTCGCTGCAGGTTGTCCATGGTTCGCTTGTTCGCGGCGAAGGTCGCCGCGAGACTCGGCGCATTCTCGCGACGCCAGTTATCGTGCCGCGAATTCCCGCGAAAACGTCATCGTCGAACGCGCGCCGCCTTCGCGGACGATCTCCAGTTCGAAACGCAGCGTATCCGGCGGCGACACGGTCGCGGTGCCGACGTAATCCACGTAATCGCCGGTGCGCAGCTCGCGCATCTCGACGCCGCGATGCTGGCCCTGCAGGTTCGACACCTTCGCTTCGATGCGTGCCGGCACTGCGGTGTCTTGTCCGTCGGGCCCGCGTCGCACCGACACCAACAGCATCACGCGATCGTCCTCGCGCGCGATCCCGTATTGTTTCGCCATCGCCTCGCCGAGCGACGCGGTGGGAAGCACATTGGCGCGAACGGTGATATCGCCGACGCGACTGACCGCCTCTTGCGGCGCGTCGGCTAATTTCGCAGGCTTCGGGGCGTTGCCGTCGCAGCCGGCGAGCGCCATCGAGATCAAGGCGAGGAGCACCGTAGGGCGGGCCCCGGCCCGCCGTTCGTGTTTTTCGCCCGCCGTCAACAATGATCGGAGTGGGAGTGAATTGAGTGCGATCATAAATTTTGTCTTCGAGGTTTCATTTGGCGGGCTGGAGCCCGCCCTAAGATGCATAAGCTGCGTCGTGGGGGGCACTTGCTAGCGTAGCGTAAAGCATGCGGTGGATCCCACAACGTGAGACTGACTTAAACCAATAGCTAGGATCCGCCTACAGTTCTCGTGCCTCAAAAGAATGTGTTGAAGCTAGAAAGCGCGTTTCCAGGCCTTTACTGCATAAAGCTGAAATCTGTAGTCTGGTTTGAGTGACGCTGCGTGCATGCGCAAGGGCCCATTTTTTTATCGGCCGGTTTGCCGGTTGGCGCAGATACAAGCGTATAGGGTCACTTCCCAATGAGCCGACGAGGACTATCAACTGTTGATCTTGGCGAACCCAAGGGGTAATACGTAGCGGTGCCCAGCCTTCGCTTTGCCATTTATATGATTTCTTTAAATCATCTGAAGATGTGAAGACACTGCCACCTAAGTCAGTGCATGAGTGCTTTGGCCATGGGGGACCTAGATCGTCAAAGAAAACTCTTCCGCCGTGCGGGGAAACATAAAAGAACACGGAGATGCCGCATACGGGGCAGCTTGCATTTGGAATAGTGTACGAATCTAGTAAATTCAGATTGATTGAGACGGCTGGCCTCGGGGCGCTGTGTGGCCGTGAAGTGCTTCCTTGTCCACCCCAGCCGCAAGTGCATTCTGGCGAATGATTCCATGCGTTGCACATATCTCTCCTGCGAAGCCCAATGCTGGGGTTAAGCCGTGCGGAAAAAACCGCCGATTTAAATGAATTTTTAAAGGGAATATTTGGCGCCAACCAGAATTGTAATTGCGCGCATTGCTATACGCGACTGACTTATTAGGTGTGCAAATATGTCTTGAACACACGTATCGTGCGCGCTCTTAACCTGTTCTATTTGCTCTTGAGAGAGTCCAATGCTCCCGGGTAGGTCCATCACAGAGCTAAAGCTTTGAATGAAGGGCTCAAGTAATGGCTCAAGTTCTTTAATCGCTGAATTTGCATCCTCTTCAGATAAACCCTCTCTAAGATAGAATTCTCTCGCATTAGCTAATGCTTTGTTGAGCGACTGCTTGTCCTTGGGGGTGAATGGAATTACGTTATCCATCTAGGTCAGTCTCCTGATGCGCGTTCGTGGGGCGTGATAAGAACAGCCCGCTCAATCATTCCCCGCCGACAACTCCCGCCCGCGTTCGGTGGCATTGCGAATCGCTTGCGCAACGAGGGCACGAAAACCACCCGCTTCGAACGTTTCGACCGCCGCTTGCGTGGTGCCGCCGGGCGAGGTGACGCGGCGGCGGAGTTCGGCCGGGTCTTCGCCGGATTCGGTCAGCATGCGCGCGGCGCCGAGTACGGTTTCCAGCACCAGTGTGCGCGCGGCGTCGGCGGGCAAGCCTTCGGCGATGGCGGCGGCTTCCATCGCCTCGGCCAGCAGGAAGATGTAGGCCGGGCCGCTGCCGGACGTGGCGGTGACCGCATCCATCTTCGCTTCGTCGTCGATCCACACGGTCTTGCCGGCGCTGGCCATCAGCGCCGCCGCTCGCTCGCGCCCCGCGGCGTCGACCTCGTCGGTGGCGAACAGCCCGGTGACGCCCGCGCCGAGCAAGGCCGGCGTGTTCGGCATCGTCCGCACGACGGCCGCGCCGCCGCCCAGCCAGCGCGACAACTGCGCGGCGGTGATGCCGGCCGCGATCGAGATCACTACGGGCCGCGTCGCCTGCGCCAATGGCGCGAGGGCTTCGCACACGGTCCGCATCACCTGCGGTTTCACCGCCAGCACCCAGGTGCGGGCCGATGCCGCGGCGCTGACGTTCTCGGCGCCCACCGCCACGGCGAAATCGCAGGCCAGCGCTTCGCGCAGCGCGTCCACCGGCTCGGCGACGTGAATCTCGGCGGCGGACGTACCGCGAGCGATCAACCCGCCGATCAAGCTGCGCGCCATGTTGCCGCCGCCGATAAAGGCGATGGCGGTGTCGTTCGGTGTCGCGGATGCGGTGGTCATGGCGGTCGTCGTTTGGGCGAAAGGAGTGTCAGCGCGTGAGCGCCGACAGGTCGGGGCAGGGAACGCCGCGGATCGTGGCCTCGAAACGGTGTTCGAGCGCGCTGTTGCCGGCGTAGGTCAGGGCGATGTCGCCGGTCCAGCGGATGTCGAAGCGGTCTGCGCCGTCTTCTTGAGCGCCCTGCCGCCGGAATTCGATGCGGTGATTCGCGACGCTGTCGTGGCCGAGCAGGTAGATGTCGAATGCGCGATCTTCGTCGTCGACTTCGCCATCGAGCGGATCGACCTCGAAGGCCTTGCCGTCCAGCCAGGCGGGCGAAAAGTCGTCGAGCCGGCAGACCCGGAAGCCGCCGCCTTCGTTCCAATACGTCGAGGAGAGCGTGCAGCGATGGTAATTGCCCCAGACGCCAGCGGCCTGCCAATCGGATTCCTCGTCTTCATCCCCGTCGTCGATTTCCCGCTCGCTGTAGTAATCGGCGGTCTGCAGATGCAGGTCGAACCACAGATCGCCATCGACGACCCGCGCGGTCCACTCGAAGGTCTCGATGGGGTGGCCTTCGGGCCAGGGGTTGCCGGGAAAATGGATGCGGCCTTCGATCATGACGCTGCGGGCTCCTGCGGGGTGGGCGATGTCGCGATGGCGGCGCGAGGGCCGAACAGCGCAGTGCCGACCCGCACCAGGGTGGCGCCTTCGGCGATGGCGAGCGCGTAATCCTCGCTCATCCCCATCGACAAGGTGTCGACCGACGGATGGCGCGCTGCGAGGGCGTCGTAAAGCTCGCGCATACGGCGGAATGCCTCGCGCCGACGCGCCATGTCCGGGTCGGGGGCGGGGATCGCCATCAGGCCGCGCAGCCGCAGCCGCGGTTCGGCGGCGATGGCCGCGGCCAGGGCGTTCACCGCGTCCGGCGCGCAGCCGTGTTTGCTGGCTTCGTCGTCGATGTTCACCTGGATCAGCACGTTCAGCGGCGTGCGCTCCGGCGGCCGGTGCGCGGCCAGGGCGGCGATCAACTTCGGGCGGTCCACCGTCTGCACCCAATCGAAGGCGGTCGCCGCTTCTTTGGCTTTATTGGATTGCAGATGGCCGATCAAATGCCATTCCAGCCCCAGATCGGCCAGCGCGGGGCGCTTTGCCAGGGCTTCCTGCACGTAGTTCTCGCCGAACGCCAGCGCGGCGCCGTCGCCGCGCGCTGCCCACGTGGCCGCCAGCCTCGCGATCTCCTCCGCGTCGCGGGTCTTGCTCACGGCCAGCAGGCGCGTCGGAATGGCGCGGCCCGCAGCCACGCTCGCTTCGGCGATGCCGCACAGGATCGCGTCCAGCGCATCGGCGCTCGATGGGGGCGTGGCGATAGCGGAAACCTGCGAAGCGGACATGCGTTGGGGCCTCGTGCCGTGATGAGCGGTGCGTGCGCGGGGCGTCCATGCGGTCGGCGTCGCGCCGTCACAGTGTAAAGGCCATCACACGCCCCCGGCCGGAGACGGGGCTATACTCCGGCGGACTTTCAGACATCGCAACGCGGGGAGCTTGCATGGATATCGCCGAACTTCTGGCATTCTCGGTCAAGAACAAAGCCTCCGACCTGCACCTGTCGGCCGGTCTGCCGCCGATGATCCGGGTCGACGGCGACGTGCGCCGCATCAATATCCCGGCGCTGGACCACAAACAGGTCCACGCGCTGGTCTACGACATCATGTCGGACAAGCAGCGGCGCGACTACGAAGAATTCCTCGAAGTCGACTTCTCGTTCGAAATCCCCGGTCTCGCTCGCTTCCGCGTCAACGCGTTCAATCAGAACCGCGGCGCCGGCGCGGTGTTCCGCACCATTCCCTCGGAAGTGCTGACCCTCGAAGACCTGGGCTGCCCGCCGATCTTCAAAGACCTGATCGACCAACCGCAGGGCTTGATCCTGGTGACCGGCCCGACCGGCTCGGGCAAGTCCACCACCCTGGCGGCGATGCTCGATCACATCAACAAGAACGAGTACGCGCACATCCTGTCGGTCGAAGACCCGATCGAATTCGTGCACACCTCGCAGAAGTGCCTGATCAACCAGCGCGAAGTGCACCGCGACACCCACGGCTTCAACGAGGCGTTGCGATCCGCGCTGCGTGAAGACCCCGACTACATCCTCGTCGGCGAGTTGCGCGACCTGGAAACTATCCGCCTCGCGCTGACCGCCGCCGAAACCGGCCACTTGGTGTTCGGCACCCTGCACACCAGCTCCGCGGCCAAGACCATCGACCGCATCATCGACGTGTTCCCCGCCGGCGAAAAACCGATGGTGCGTTCGATGCTGTCGGAAAGCTTGCGCGCGGTGATCTCGCAGGCGCTGCTGAAGAAAGTGGGCGGCGGACGCACCGCGGCCTGGGAAATCATGGTCGGCACCCCCGCGATCCGTAACTTGATCCGCGAGGACAAAGTCGCGCAGATGTATTCGTCGATTCAGACCGGCCAGAACTACGGCATGATGACCCTCGACCAGCATCTGCAGGACTTGGTCAAGCGCAGCCTCATCACCCGCCAACAGGCGAAGATCTACGCGAAAGAGAAGCGGTTGTTTGAGTAGCCGGGAATCGGGAATAGGGAATCGGGAATAGTTTGAAGCTAGACCTCCGCTTCCCGATTCGCTTCAGGTCCCGATGACCGCTTTCAACGATTCCCCATTCTCGATTCCCTATTCCCGGCTCTCAGGGAGCGCACCATGAGCACCATCGACTTCACCTCCTACCTCAAGCTGATGGCGCATCAGAAGGCGTCGGACTTGTTCATCACCGCCGGTATGCCGCCGGCGATGAAAGTCCACGGCAAGTTGTCGCCGATCACCCAGAACCCGCTGACGCCGCAGCAAAGCCGCGATCTGGTGCTGAACGTGATGACGCCGCAGCAGCGCGAGGAATTCGAAAAAACCCACGAATGCAATTTCGCGATCGGCGTCTCCGGCGTCGGCCGCTTCCGCGTCTCGTGCTTCTACCAGCGCAACCAAGTCGGCATGGTGCTGCGTCGGATCGAATCGAAGATCCCGACGGTGGAAGAGCTGGCGCTGCCGCCGATCATCAAAACCCTGGCGATGACCAAGCGCGGCATCATCATCTTCGTCGGCGCCACCGGCACCGGTAAATCGACCTCGCTGGCGGCGATGATCGGCTACCGCAACATGAATTCCAGCGGCCACATCATCACCATCGAAGACCCGATCGAATTCGTGCACAAACACGAAGGCTGCATCATCACCCAGCGCGAAGTCGGCATCGATACCGACAGTTGGGAGAACGCGCTGAAGAACACCCTGCGCCAGGCGCCGGACGTGATCATGATCGGCGAGGTGCGCACCCGCGAAGGCATGGACTACGCCATCGCCTTCGCCGAAACCGGCCATTTGGTGCTGTGTACCCTGCACGCCAACAACGCCAACCAGGCGATGGACCGCATCATCAACTTCTTCCCCGAAGACCGCCGCGGCCAGTTGCTGATGGACCTCTCGCTGAATCTCAAGGGCGTGGTCGCGCAGCAGCTCATCCCGACCCCCGACGGCAAGGGCCGCAAGGTGGCGATGGAAATCCTGCTCGGCACGCCGCTGGTGCAGGACTACATCCGCGACGGCGAGATCCACAAGCTCAAGGAAGTGATGAAGGAATCCACCAATCTGGGCATGAAGACCTTCGATCAAGCCCTGTTCGAGCTGTACCAAGCCGGCGAGATCAGCTACGAAGACGCCCTGCGCTACGCCGACTCGCAAAACGAGGTCCGCCTCAAGATCAAGCTGGCCCAGGGCGGCGACGCCCGGACCCTCGCCGCCGGATTGGACGGGGTGGAAGTCGCGGAAGTGCGTTGAGGTGTGCGACGGGTGCGGGCACCGGCATCGGACGCCTGTACGGCCGCGCCTGGACGCCGGTCGGATCGCGCCTCGATTCTGCCCGCCTAGCGGTAGGCATCCGTCAAGTCGCTGATTTCATTAGACGAATCGAGACGACCGCGGCTTCGTTGACACGGCGCGAATATTTCGTGGTATACCTTAGCTTGGGCTCATAGACCGTTTTCCAAGCGGTTCGAACCTTCGGCGACTCGCCTCGGTGAGGCGCTTACAACTTGAATCAACAGTCGTATCCATCAGAGGCGTTTCATGGCTGATACGAGACTGCAGGCAGTGGCCACTGCCGAAACATGCCGGCGGTTTCATTGCCGGCCCGAAAAGCACCCAAGCGCGATCCATGCGCCGAGCGTTCTCTTCGGATGCGAGCCTTCGGCCCGCATATGCCTTTCGACCAGGCCCATCGCCCTTCTCGGTTTCAGCTTGCCGGCACCTCGGCAGTAGAAGTGCTGGATGAATTCGGTCATCGACAAGGGCGTATGAAAACCGGTATCGACAACAAGCGGTGGTTTCTGACTCTGGCGTTCGCCGCGTGTTTGTGTGCGCCGCTTTCGGGGTGCAAGAACGAAAAATCGCCGCAAGCGGCGGTGGAGACCACTGCGGCACCGACCGCGGTCCAGCCGCAAGCCGATGTCGCCGTCCCGTCAAACAGCAGTGTCGTCGCCGATCTCTTCGGAAACGCCGAAGGCGGCGAATACTGGTTCGGCCGTACGTTCGCCTTGGGCGATCAGCGCTATCACGTCGCTTTCGCGTACTCCATACCCGAGCAGGCTTCGCCCGCAAACGATGAGGTCGTCGAATCGGATGGGCAGGTATCGATTTCCCACATCACATACGCCTTGAACGGGTCGCAGTGGCAGAAAGTCGCGACCGCAAAAGACATCGGGTCGTTCGGCGCGAACGATCAAGCTCCGATGGTCGAAGCGGGCGATTCCGCGGTGGAATTCGTCGATAACGCCAAGCGCTACCTGCTCGCGGTGCCCGCATGGCATACCG
>JAGNNB010000021.1 GCA_017990865.1 Lysobacteraceae bacterium | reverse complement strand
AGATCGCCAGCAATTCGGCGTCGGACAAGGTATTTGGGCCGCGCCGCAGCAGTTTCTCGCGGGGGCGTTCGGTTTCGGGCCAATCTCGGATGTGCATACGGGCGCGTCGTGGTCGTGGTGGGCGGGCTGGCGTCGCACCCGCATCGACGACATTCCACCGCGCGGCGCGGACCTGCGCCGTCGGGCGACCGCCCACCATCGGGTAAGCTGTCGCCTGATTTCGCTGTCGGACATTTCTGACCCATGACGCAGTCGCTGGCCGGTCAACGCATCCTGCTGTGTGTATGCGGAGGCATCGCCGCGTACAAGACCATCGAACTGGTGCGCCGCCTGCGCGAGGCCGGGGCGGAGGTGCAGGTGGCGATGACCGAGAACGCCAAGCGCTTCGTCGGCGCGACCAGCTTGCAGGCGGTGTCGGGCCGGCCGGTGCGCGATTCGTTGTGGGACGTGGCGGCCGAAGCGGCGATGGGGCATATCGAACTGGCGCGCTGGGCCGATCGGGTGCTGGTCGCGCCTGCCACCGCCGACATCCTGGCGCGCTTGGCGCACGGGTTCGCCGACGATCTGGTCGGGACGCTGTGCCTCGCCACCACCGCGCCGATCGCGGTGGCGCCGGCGATGAACAACCGGATGTGGCTGCATCCGGCGACGCAGGCGAATGTCGCCACGCTGAAGGCCCGCGGCGTGCGCGTGTTCGGTCCGGACGACGGCGCGCAGGCTTGCGGCGAAGTAGGGCCGGGCCGGTTGCGTGAGCCGAACGACTTGGTCGCCGACTTGGTCGCCGATTTAGTCGCGGATTTAGCCGCCGATTCAGTCGCGGATTTGAACGCAAATTCGACTGCCGGCATGGCCGCGCTCGCCGCGCCGATTGCGGCCGCGAACGTGAGCACCGCGAACCTGACGAGTGCGCGCATGACGGCCGCGCAAGATTTCGCCGGTCTGCGGGTGCTGATCAGCGCCGGGCCGACGTTCGAGGATCTCGACCCCGTCCGCTTCATCGGCAACCGCAGCAGCGGCAAGATGGGCTTCGCGATCGCCGCCGCCGCCGCGCGACGCGGGGCCGACGTGACCCTGGTCGCCGGTCCCGTCGCGCTGGCGACGCCCGCGGGCGTGCGCCGGATCGATGTGCGCTCGGCGGCGCAGATGCGCACAGCGGCGTTGGGCGAGCTGCCGGCCGATGTCTACATCGGCGCCGCGGCCGTCGCCGACTACACCCCGCGCACGGTCGCCGCCGAGAAGATCAAGAAAACCCAGCAGCCCGGCGGCGGCGAAACGTTGACCGTCGAACTGGTGCGCACTGCCGATGTGCTGGCCGAGATCGCCGCGCACACCCAGCGGCCGCGCGTGGTGGTGGGTTTCGCCGCCGAAACCCACGAGGTCGAGCGCTACGCCCGCGACAAACTGGTGCGCAAAGGCTTGGATTTGGTGGCGGCCAACCGGGTCGGTGTGGCCGGCTGCGGTTTCGAAAGCGAAGACAATGCGCTGACCGTGCTGTCGGCCGACGATGCGCGGGCGCTCGGGCCCGGGCCGAAGACCGAACTGGCGGATGCCTTGCTCGATTTGATTCGCGACTTGATCCGCGAACGTTTGGCGGGGGCCTCGGCATGAGGTCTTCCGCGACCGTCCTCAGGGCATCCGAACACCTCACGGAGCGACGATAACGCGATGTCCACCGAACACTCGCTCGAAGTGAAGATCCTCGACCCGCGTTTCGGCGCGGAATGGCCCTTGCCGGCCTACGCGACCGAGGCGTCCGCGGGCTTGGACCTGCGGGCCGCTCTGGACGCACCGCTCACGCTGGCGCCGGGCGAGGCGCATCTGGTGCCCTCGGGCCTGGCCATCCACCTCGGCGACCCCGGCTTGTGCGCGGTGATTCTGCCGCGGTCCGGTTTGGGGCATAAGCACGGTATCGTGCTGGGGAACGGCACGGGTTTGATCGATGCCGACTACCAGGGGCCATTGATGATCAGCGTGTGGAATCGCGGAACCGCGGCGTTCGTGGTCGAGCCGGGCGATCGCATCGCCCAGCTCGTGGTGCTGCCGATCGTGCGCGCGAGCTTGCGGGTAGTGGATACTTTCGCCGATAGCGCTCGCGGTGCGGGCGGTTTCGGGCATACCGGCGTCCGTTGATCGGGCGCCTCGGCGAGCGGTCGATCGGCCGCCTGCCGGCGCGGTCATGGATGGCAACGTGAAAAACGATCCGGACGATCGCTTTTCGACAACCTTTTAAAGAGCGACCAGGAAGGCCGTTTTTCGACAACCTGCCGGGGGAACGATCAAATCGCATGAGCAAGACGAAACCGAAAATCGGCTCCGATGCCGTCATGAAATACGCGCAGAAAGCCTTTCTGCCGCTGGCGGTGTTGCTCGGTTTGCTTGCGGGGTGGCTGATGTGGACCAGCATCGCCCAGATCATCGACAGCAACCGCCGCAGCGATCTGCAGGCGGCGCGCGACATGGCCGGCCAATTCGTGCAGCAGGCGTTGAACCAGCAGTCCAAGCGCATGAAAGACGGCTTGGCGCAGCCGGCGGTGCAAGCCGCGCTGGAATCGGGCGATCTGGCCCTGGCGGCCAAACTGCTGGGCGCGGCCTGGCCGCAGTTGCAGAGTTCGACGATCCTGCCGCCGGACTTGAACGATGCTTACGCGCGGTTGCCCCAAAGCGGTTTCGGCCGCTTGGCGGTGGCCGAAGCGGCGTTGTTCGAGAACAAAACCATGCACCGCGTGGTGCCGACCGCGCAGGGCCCGCAATTGGGGCTCGCGTCGCCGGCCCGCGTCGGAAATCGGTTGATCGGTATCGCTTACGTCGAAGTCGCGCTTTCGGAACTCACCTCCGGCCTGTCCACCACAGCCGAGGTCGAAGACAGTTACATGGCGCTGCGCCAAGGCGGAGTGGCGCTGTGGGAGCGCGGCGACAAGGCCTACACCGACATCGCGGACCGCGAAGGCATCACCCTGACGCAATCGCACCTGCGCATGGTGATGGGCGCGTCGGAGCCGCCGCGCGGCGCCTTCGGTCTGGATGCGGTGCCCAGCCTGGTGCTGGCGTTCGTGTGCTTGGGCATCGTGTACGTGCTCTGGCGTTTGTCGCGCGCGCCGCTGCAATTGCGTCGCACGCCGGAAGCCGTCGAAAGCGCGCCGACGCTCAGCGAAATGGCTGCGCTCGAACCGCCGCCCGAGGCGCCGAAATTGGCGATCGAAATCAAGACGCCGGAGCCGCCGCCGCCGGTCTCGATCGATGCCGGCATCTTCCGCGCGTACGACATCCGCGGCGTGGTCGGGAAAAGTCTCGATCCGAACGTCGCTTCGTTGATCGGTCACGCCGTCGGTACGGTCATGCAAGAGAAGGGGCTGCAGGACATCGTGGTCGGTCGCGACGGACGCTTGTCCGGCCAGGCCATGGTCGACGGTTTGATCGAAGGCTTGCGCAAGGCCGGCCGCAACGTGATCGATATCGGCATGGTGCCGACGCCGGTGGTCTATTTCGGCGCGTACCACCTGCGGACCGGGACCTGCGTTTCGGTCACCGGTAGTCATAACCCGTCGGACTACAACGGTTTCAAGATCGTGATCGGCGGCGAAACGCTGTCGGGCGACGCGATCGTCGATTTGTACAAACGTATCGTCGAGCGCCGGCTCCTCGCCTCCAACAGCTACGGCACCGTGACCAGCCGCGACATCAGCGGCGATTATGTCTACCGCATTTCGACCGACGTGCAGCTCGGCCGACGCTTGAAGGTGGTGGTGGACGCAGGTAACGGCGTCGCCGGCGAAATCGGCCCGCGGGTGTTGGAAGCGATCGGCGCCGAAGTCGAAGAGCTGTACTGCGAGATCGACGGCAATTTCCCGAATCACCACCCGGATCCGAGCGAGCCGCACAATCTCGTCGACCTGATCAACATGGTCCAGCGTCGCGGCGCGGATTTGGGCATCGCCTTCGACGGCGACGGCGATCGTCTGGGCGTGGTGACGCGCGACGGCGAGAACATCTACGCGGATCGTCTGCTGATGCTGTTCGCCGCCGACGTGTTGGAGCGCAATCCCGGCGCGGTGATCGTCTACGACGTCAAATGCACCGGTCGCTTGCCCTCGCATATTCTACGCAGCGGCGGCAGTCCGTTGATGTGGAAAACCGGGCATTCGCTGATCAAGGCCAAGATGCGCGAAACCGGCGCGGAGTTGGCCGGCGAAATGAGCGGGCATTTCTTCTTCGCCGAACGTTGGTACGGTTTCGACGACGGCATCTACGCCGCGGCGCGTCTGCTCGAGATCCTCGCCTCGGCCTCCGAATCGCCCGACGATATCCTGCGCGCGTTGCCCAAGGGCGTGTCGACGCCGGAAATCAAAGTACCGGCCCCGAACGGCGACCCGCATACCTTCGTCGAGCGCTTCCGCGAGGCCGCGCAGTTCGAGGGCGGGCGCTTGTCCACCATCGACGGCCTGCGCGTGGATTGGCCGGACGGTTGGGGCTTGATCCGCGCGTCGAACACCACGCCGGTCCTGGTGATGCGGTTCGACGCCGACGATGAGGCTGCGCTCGCGCGCATCGAGGAAGCGTTCCGCTCGCAATTACTGCAATTGAAGCCCGATCTGTTGTTGCCGTTCTGATCGGCGTTCTTCGGGTAGGCGCTTTTCTGAGCAGGCGCCTTTCGAGCAAACGCGTTTAAATCTGCTGCGTTTAAATCCGCCGCCGATGGCGAAGGGGCTGGCGCTGGGTCGCCTCGTCTCAACCGCCGCCCGGCGTCGGAAGCAGCGTAGCTCCTCGCGAGGCGGCTTCGGCCATCGCTTTTTTCAGTTCGCGATAACGCTGCAGCGCGGCTTGGAACTGCAGGTCCAGTTCCGCCCGCTCCTGCGTCTGCCGGCGTTCCATCGCCTGCAATTGCCGCAACTCCTGCTGCTGTAGGCGGATTTTCTCGACCGTGCGGTTGCCGACCGGTTTGTTTTCCAACTGGTTGTCGTTGGCCTGCTCCAACAAGTTCAACAGGCTGTGGCGCAAATTTTTCGCCGAGAGCGCGGAACCTTTCAGCGACTCGTCCAGCAGATCGAAACGGTTGCGGAACGAGCGCTCCAAGTCGGCCTCGGTCGCGAACGTGTGCACCATCGCCAGTTCTTTGCGCAAACGGTCGTTTTCGCTTTCCGCCGCTTTCGCCGCAAGCGCGGCTTGTTCGCGCTCCACGTCGGTGAGCGCGCGCGAGACTTCGCGTACCGCGGTGCCGCTGGTCTGGTTGATCTCGACCCGCTGACGATCCACCGCGCTCGGCGGCAAGGCGTCGCTGCAGACTTTGCGTCCGTTCTCGTTCCAGCAATAGAGCTTCTTGGCGCCGACGTCTTGCGCGTGGGTCTGCATAGACAAGAGCGCGGCCACGCCGAGCGAGAGCGCGGTCGCGGCGACGCGCAGGGTCGCGCCGGATGCCGGCGCATACCGGTGTTCGCCGGCGTTTCGATGGTGCGTATTTCGATCGCTCATGATGGCCCCAGCCCCCCTGTCGGCATGGTGTCCTCCGGTTCGCGACAGCCGTAGCGAGCCCGATAGGCCCGTAGGCGTTCGCCCTGTGCGGAAAGTTCGGCGCTTTCGCCCACGAATGCAAGTAGGTCGGACAGACCCGCGATTGCGATCACGGGAACGCCGGTGTCCTCGGCCACCGCCTGCGCGGCCGACCGCGGCGCGGTGTCGGTCGAGGTTTCGGGCGCGATTTCCTGGCGGTCGAGCGCGATCGCGATGCCGGCCGGCACGCCGCCGGCCTCGCGAATCTGCGCCAGCGCCTCGCGGATGGCGGTGCCCGCGGTGATCACGTCGTCCACGATCAGGATCCGCCGCCCGTTCAGCGGCGCGCCGATCAGCGAACCGCCCTCGCCGTGGCCTTTGGCTTCTTTTCGGTTGAACGCCAGCGGCACGTCGCGGCCGCGGCGGGCGTGCTCGCAGGCCAGCGCGGTGGCCAGCGGGATGCCTTTGTAGGCCGGCCCGAACAACAAGTCGAATTCGACCCCGGACGCGTCGACGGCGTCGGCGTAGCACGCCGCCAAATCGGCCAGGGCGGCGCCGGAATCGAAGCGTCCGGCGTTGAAGAAATAGGGGCTGACGCGGCCGGACTTCAGCGTGAACTCGCCGAAACGCAGGGCTTCGACCCGAAGGGCGGAACGCAAGAAACGGGAACGGTGGTCGTTCAAGAGGGCCGGGAATCGAGAATCGGAGAGAGACAATCGTAAAGGCGAACGGGGGCGAAGTCGCGGTTGCGGCGATGAATCGGCCCGCGATGACCGTCGAGAGGTGCCAAGGCCTGTTCGATCGGCTAGGCTGCGACAGCCGGATGCGGAGAAGCCGTTGTCCGATTCCTCCTTCCCGAGCGTCCATTCCCGCCGTGAGAATCATCAGTTTCAACGCCAATGGCCTGCGTTCGGCCGCCAACAAGGGGTTTTTCGACTGGTTCGCCAAGCAGGACGCGGACGTGCTGTGCGTGCAGGAGACCAAGGCGCAAGAACATCAATTGTCGGCGCCCGAACTGCAGTCCGCCGGCTATCGCGCCTTCTTCAAGGACGCGATCACCAAGAAAGGCTACAGCGGCGTCGGCATCTACGCGCGACGACCGCCGGACGAGGTCCGCACCTCGCTCGGCTGGGCGCCGTTCGACGACGAGGGCCGCTACATCGAAGCGCGTTTCGGCAACCTCAGCGTGGTCTCGTTCTACATCCCTTCCGGCTCGTCGGGCGATGTGCGGCAGGCGTTCAAGATCGAAGTGATGCGCTGGCTCAAACCCATCCTCGACCAATGGTTCGCCAGCGGTCGCGACTACGTGTTGTGCGGCGATTGGAACATCGTCCGTGCGCGCAACGACATCAAGAATTGGACCTCGAACCAGAAGAACTCCGGCTGCTTGCCGGAAGAACGCGCGTGGTTGAACGGCATGATCGCCGACGGCTGCGGCGACGGCACGCCCGCGCCCGACCACGGCTGGCTCGATAGCTACCGTCTGCTCAAACCCGACGCGACCGACTACACCTGGTGGTCGCAGCGCGGCGCCGCGCGCGCCAACGACGTGGGTTGGCGCATCGACTACCAATTCGTCACGCCGGGGCTGCGCGAGCGGGTGAAGGCCTGCGCGATCCATAAAGACCCGCGGTTTTCCGATCATGCGCCGTACGTGGTGGACTATGCGGTGGAGGACGCGCTCGAAGGCGACGCGACGAAGTCCGGTGCCGCAAAATCCGGTGCCGCAAAAGCCGGCGCTACGCAAGGCCGCGGCGCAAAAGGCGCAGCCCGATGAGCGATACGAAGGCGAACACGAGCACGAACGCGACGAACGCGAACACTGCGGCCCCGGCGAAACACCCCGGCTGGCGCGACGTATTGCGCAGCCTTCGCCAGCGCAAGGTCGCGGCGATGCTGATGCTCGGCTTCGCTTCGGGGTTGCCGCTGTACCTGGTCGGCAACACCATGGGCTACTGGATGCGCGATGGCGGCAGCGATTTGTCCGCGATCGGTTTTCTGTCGTGGGTCGGTTTGGCCTACACGCTCAAGTTCTTGTGGGCGCCGGTCATCGATAAAACGCGCGTGCCCGTGTTGGGACGGCTCGGTCATCTGCGCGGATGGATTCTGTTGTCGCAGTTCGTGGTGGCCGCGGGTCTGATCGGCATGGCGACGATCCAGCCGGAAGGCGGCCTGACCACGTTCGGCGTGATGGCCTTGATCGCGGCGTTCGCCTCCGCCACGCAGGACATCGTGATCGATGCCTGGCGGATCGAGATTTCGGACAACGGCGAGGAACTCGGCCTGCTCAGCGCTAGCTCGCAGTTGGGTTATCGCGCCGCATTGCTCGTTACCGATGCGCTGATTCTGATTCTCGCCGCCAACATCGGGTGGGCGCCGTCCTACTGGGTGATGGCGATGTTGATGGGCGTCGGCATGATCGCGGTCTTTCTCGCGCGCGAACCCGTGCGCAAGATCGCGCCGGGCGCAGCGCCCGCGACGGCGATGCTGTGGACCGCGCGCGGCGTGTTGGATGCGATCGTCGGGCCCTTCATCGCGTTTTTCCGGGTGCACGGAAAATTCGCGTTGTTGATGCTGCTCGCGATCAGCCTGTATCGCATGCCGGATTTCGTGCTGGGTCCGATGGCGAATCCGTTCTACAAGGATCTCGGCCTGACCAAGGAGATGGTCGGCGAGGTGCGCGCTTCGATCGGATTGGTCGCCTCGTTGTGCGGCATCGCGATGGGCGGCTTGTCGGCGGTGCGCTTCGGGTTGGTGCCCACGCTGCTGGCGGGCGCGATTCTCGGCCCGGGTTCCAATGCCGCGTTCGCGTGGTTGGCGCATCAGGATCCGACGATGACCAATTTCGCGATCGCGATGGTCGTCGACAACATCTCGACCGGGTTCGCCGGCACCGCGCTGGTGGCGTACATGTCCAGCCTCACCAGCGCCGGTTACACGGCCACGCAGTACGCGTTGCTCAGCTCGTTCTACGCGCTGCTCGGCAAAGTGCTGAAGGGATTCTCCGGCCTGGTCGTGGAGAAGTTGGAAGTGGGGCGGACGCTGCTCGACGCCTACGCGCTGTTCTTCGTCGGTACTGCGCTGGCGGGGATTCCGGCATTATTGTTGTGCATCTGGTTGGTGCAACATGCGCGCACCGTCGTCAAACCGGCGACCTCACCTCTGACGCCATGACCGATCTGCTCCTTCGCGATATCGACCCGGCGCTCGCCGCGCGCATCCGCCGCGTCGCGGAAACCAACGATTGGGCGATGCACGAGACGATTCTGCATCTGATCGAACGCGGGCTGTTCGCCAGCGAAGGCGGCGCGCTGCGTTTCGACGGCGCCGAGTCGGACGTGATCCAGTCGGCGATCGCGGCGTTGGAAACGGTGCCGAACGATCCCGGGTTTTCGTTGATCGGCCGGGTCGAGCGCGAAATTCCCGAGGAACCCGTCGCGCCGACGCTCAGCGAATTGGACCTGATGCGCGAATTGGACGAAGCCGCCGCGCGCGTCGCGGCCGGCAGGGAAAAACGCTAGCGATCGATCGCGATGTCCGTCGCCTTCAGCGCGTGTTCGCGATCTCCGCGAGGTTCGCGGTCTCGGTAGATCGGCCTTGAGGCCGCTTATTCAACAACTTTGCGGAGCTTCAGCGGCCTGAAGGCCGCTCTAACGGGGCGTCGCGAGCGACTCATGCCGTCCACTCACGCCGAATAAATCGCGCCCAATACCCGCGGGCCGCGCGCGCCGCTGACGCTGGGCAGGTTGCCGGGCCGGCCGAGCACGGTTTGCCGCGCCAACCACGCGAAACCCATCGCTTCCACTAAATCGGGGTCCAACCCGTGCGCGGCGCTGGATTCGACCGTCACGCGCGGCAGCGTCGCCGCCAGCGCGCGCATCAGCGCCGGGTTGTGCACGCCGCCGCCGCAGGCGATCAGGCGCGATGTGCCGGGCTGCGCTGCGTTGAGCGCGTCGGCGACGGTGCGCGCGGTCAACGCCAGCAGCGTGGCCTGCACATCCGGCGGCGATTCTTGCCCGGACAAATGCCGTTCCAACCAACCGAGATGGAATTGATCGCGCCCGGTCGATTTCGGCGCCGGCAGCGAGAACCACGGTTCCTGCAGCAGCTTCGACAGCAGCGCGGTATCCACGCGCCCGCTCAGCGCGAACGCGCCGTCGCGGTCGTAACCGGCGCCGGTGTGGCGCAGGCACCACGCATCCATCAACGCATTCGCGGGGCCGGTGTCGAAGCCGCGCACTTCGCCGTGCGTATCGCCCGTCGGCGGCAACAGCGTGATGTTGGCGATGCCGCCGAGATTCACCACCGCGCGATGTTCCTGCGGCGCGGTCAGCAAGGCGGCGTGCAGCGCCGGTAGCAGCGGCGCGCCGTGACCTCCGGCGGCCACGTCGCGACGGCGGAAATCGGCGACCACGCGCACGCCGCAGTGTTCGGCGAT
Organism: Lysobacteraceae bacterium; assembly: GCA_017990865.1. Taxonomy (GTDB): domain Bacteria; phylum Pseudomonadota; class Gammaproteobacteria; order Xanthomonadales; family Xanthomonadaceae; genus Lysobacter_I. The sequence continues at coordinate 6,361 of JAGNNB010000021.1, read as the reverse complement.
CAGATTGGGGTCGCCCAATTGCATCGTGAACGGATGATCTCCCTGCGGGCGATGGCGCAAGGTTTGCCCGTGCGAACCGATCGCGGCGATGCGGTCGCTGGTGATGTCGCTGTCGCGCAGGGCGTGGCCGGCGGCATCGGCGAAGATCCGGCCGATGCGGGTGTCGAGTTCGCCGATATCGTCGAGGGTCAGTTCGACCCCGCGCTGGCCGAGTTCGACCAAACGCGCGCGCAGGTCGGAGGGCCACGCGTAGGTGCGCCCGAACAACAGTTCGACGCTGTGGCCGTCGTCGCCGAAGCGCACGATCGCCGCGTCGATGCCGTCGGTGCTGGTGCCGGAAATCAGGCCGAGATAGAGGTCGGGGAGCTCTTGGGTCATGCCGGCATCATCGGCGTTGGCGGCGCGCGAACGCAAGACATCGCGCGCGTCGCGGCAAGAAAAAACGGGCGTTTCCGCCCGTTGTTTTCTCGCGTGCCGACGTTTGGTCGGATCAACCGATCTGATCAGTCGGCCGGATTGAGTCGGTTAGATCAGCCACGCTTCCGCTTCAAGCCTTGCAGCGCAGTCGCGACTTGACGCTGCGGGCTGTCCAGCGCCGCGGGATAGATGATCGTTTCGACTTTGCGGATATGGGCGATCGCGCGATAGGTCGCGGTGCGGAAATTCGCCAGCTCCGTGCCGCGCAGCGGCTCGGGCGGCGGCAACGTCACCGCCAGCGGGTTGCGATGCACGCCGTTGACGCGGAATTCGTAATGCAGATGCGGGCCGGTGGACATGCCGGTGCTGCCGACGTAGCCGATCACCGTGCCCTGCGAAATGCGCTGGCCCGGGCGGATATTGCCGAAACGCGACATGTGGCCGTACAGCGTGGTGTAGCCGCGGCCGTGGTCGAGCACCACCGCTTTGCCGTAGCCGCCTTGCCAGCCCGCGGACAGCACGCGCGCATCGCCCGCGGCTTGGATCGGCGTGCCGGTGCCGGCGGCGTAGTCCACGCCCTTGTGCATGCGCATGCGGCCGAGGACCGGGTGGCGGCGAGCGCCGAAACTGGAACTCAGCCGCGCGTAGGGAATCGGCATGCGGATGAAGGCTTTCTTCAGCGGCCGGCCATCGGCGGTGAAGTATTCCGGTTTGCCGTTACGGATATGGCGGAAGCCGGTGTAGAGCTTGCCGTCGACGGTGATCGCGGCCGCCAGCACTGGCCCGGTGGTCTTGAGTTGACCGTCGACCCAGGTCTGGTCGACCACCACGCTGAAGCGATCGTCGGCGTCCAGGTCGGAATCGAAGTCGACGTCGTACTTGAAGATTTCGTCGGTCAGCTGGTCCAGATGCGAGCCGCTCATGCCGAGCTTGCGCGCCGAGCGGAACAGCGATTTGCCGACCTTGCCGCTCAGCACGACGGTGCGCACGTCCACCTCGCGGCGGATCAGGGTTTCTGCGATCTTCTTGCCGGTCAGGTCGAGTTGGACCTTCTGACCGTCCTTGCGGGTGTAGCGGATCGCGCGCAGTTCGCCGCCCACCGGCAGGTCGAACGCCAATTCGGTGCCGGGCGACAGCCGGTTCAGTTCGCCCTTCACGCCCGGATGCGCCAGCACCCGCTTGAGCGTGGCTTTGGGGATGTCCAGCTCGGAGAAGACATGGCTGAGCGTGCGGCCGCGATGGATGCCCACCGTTTGCCAGCTATCGCCGAATTGCCCCTGCTGGCGCGCGCGGGACAGCGGCGGCAGGCTGAGCGAGAGGGTCTGGATCTGCGCGCCGCGCACCGGTTCCAGCACATTCGCGAAGCCGGGCACGATGGCGCCGACCAAGGCGACGATGGTGGCGATCAGGCTGGCGTGGGCCCACTGACGACGGGTCCAGCGGCCCGGAAAGGCCTCGGAATTGGGGGTTTGCGCGGCGGCGAGCTGCGCTTGTTGCTCGGACGCCACGCGCAAATTGCGCAGGCGGACCAAGCGATTGCGCAGCACGCGACTCGTAGGCGTGGACATCAAACGGGATTCCCCTGTCGGTACGGCCAAGGCGTTACCATAAATTAGTCGAAAAGATTGCGTCAAATCCTTGACCGGCTTGGTTTTTTTTAACATTTCGGTTTAACTAAGCGTTAACACGTTCCGCCCAGTTATCTCCCGGTTCCCGGACCGGGGTCACGCCGTCGTCGGCCATCGTCCGAGGCGGTCACACTTTCGCCACCGACCGTTCATCCGAATGTCCACCGAAGCCATCGAACTCATCGCCCGCGGCGCCGACGAAATTCTCAAGCGCGAGGAATTGGAAGCCCGCCTGACCGCATCCGCGCAACCGGGCGGCCGCCCGCTGCGCATCAAGGCCGGCTTCGACCCCACCGCTCCGGATCTGCACATCGGCCACACCGTGCTGCTGAACAAGATGCGGCAGTTCCAGGAACTCGGCCATCAGGTGATCTTCCTGATCGGCGACTTCACCGGGATGATCGGCGACCCCACCGGCAAGAACGTCACCCGCAAACCGCTGACGCGCGAAGACGTGTTGGCCAACGCCGAGACCTACGCCGAGCAGGTGTTCAAGGTGCTCGACAAGGACCGCACCGAAGTGCGCTTCAACAGCGAGTGGTTCGGCAAGATGAGCGCGGCCGACATGATCAAGCTCGCCGGCCAGCACACGGTCGCGCGCATGCTCGAGCGCGACGACTTCGCCAAGCGCTATGCCGCGCAGCAGTCGATCGCCATCCATGAATTCCTTTACCCGCTGGTGCAGGGCTACGACTCGGTTGCTTTACGTTCCGATGTGGAATTAGGCGGTACGGATCAAAAGTTCAACCTGCTGATGGGCCGCGGCCTGCAGGAACACTTCGGGCAACCGCCGCAGATCGTGCTGACCATGCCGCTGCTGGAAGGCATCGACGGCGTCAACAAGATGTCGAAATCGCTGGGCAATTACATCGGCATCGCCGAGCCCGCGATCGACATCGTCAACAAGACGATGAAGATCGGCGACGAGCTGATGTGGCGCTGGATCGATCTGTTGAGTTTCGAGATCGGTATCGACGAAGCGAAGCGGTTGAAGGCCGAGATCGAGGCCGGTCAACTGAATCCGCGCGACGTGAAGCTGCGGCTCGCGCGCGAACTCGCCGCGCGCTTCCACGACGCGGCCGCCGCCGACACCGCCATCGCCGGCTGGCATGCGGCGGTGACGGGGCAGGGCGATACTTCGCTGTTGCCGCTGCAGGACGTGACCATCCCGGCCGAAGGTATTCGTATCGCCGCGCTGCTGACGGCGGCCGGCATCACACCGAGCAACGGCGAGGCCAACCGCAAGATGAAAGAGCGTGCGGTGAAGGTGGACGGCGTCGTGGTCGAAGACCCCGCAACGAGCTTCGCGCCCGGTTTCGAGGGCGTGCTGCAGATCGGCAAGCGCAATTTCGCGCGGGTGCGGTTGGTCGCGGGTTGAGATATCGATCGGGCGAGGCTCGCCGCCCGCCCGTGGCGCGAACGCGCTGTCGCGCGTCGCAACCGTTGAGCTTGATGCCCTCGCGCATCGAAGCGGCCTTGTTCGCGGGCCGCTTCGATGCCTCGGTCAACTCAGATGCGGGCCTCGATGTTGATCGGGTTCGCGTTCCTGCCCGGGCCGAGCCTCCTGCTGCGCGACTTGCGCGTTGGGGAAGACCTGGGTCGCCGCCATCGGCGAGGCCTGTTTCAGGCCGTCGGCGTTGTCCTGACGCGCGGTGAGCGTAGCGCGCCCGTCCTCGCCCGTGCCGACCTGGATCGCGCTGATCGCGGTCAAGCCGTCGTGACGCGCCTGCGACGCCATCCGCGATGCCGCTTCCACCACATGATCCGGGTTCTGCCGGCCCAGTTCCGTCTGCTGCAGCAACTCGTGCGCCTGGGCGTAGAGCGACTGCGGCTTCGGGTTGTCCGGTCTGCGCGCGAGCGCCGGATCCAATTCGCGCAGCGAGTCGTTCATCGGCGTGCGCAACGCGGTGTCGATATCGACCCGCCCGACCTTCAGGCTATCGGGATGCGTGTCGTTGATTTCCTTGATCAACAGCGACCTGCCGTCCCGGCTCAGCGCCACTTCGCCGATGCGGTCCATGTCCATTTCTTTGGCCGTCAGCGCGACCGCAGCGGAGAGTCGTCCTTGCGCGCTTTCGTCCATGCCCAGACGCGAATGGCGCGCCTCGGGGTCGTTGGCGCGTTCGTGCAGCACCGCCGCCGTGGTCGGATTGGTGTCGCGATCCATCAACGTCGCGACCCGCCGCGAGCTTTCCAGGAACAGTTTGGTCGGGTCGATTTCGTACCGATCGTGCAGGGTAACGAAGGTCTCGTTCGGCACCGGCGTGCGGTGATCGTCCGGGCGCAGATTCGGCCGCGATTCGAGCGTTCCCTGCGTGGGCCGGAGTCCGTCGTCGACGCTGGTCGCGGGATGCATATGCACCGAATCCAGCGCGACGCGGTTCTTGCCGATGATGTTGTTGTCCACGCCGGGGCCGACGAGCACGTTGCCGTCGGGGCCCTGCAGGCTGGGCGTGTCCTGCGTGCGGTCCGCGTACCAATGGCCGGTTTTCGCGTAGCCGATGCGCTGGAAGAAGGTCGAATTGGAATCGTGTACGACCAAGCTGTCGGGATCGGGTTGTACGGCGCGATGGATCCGATGGTCGACCAGATCGTTGAGGTATTCGCCCGCCAGATTGCCGGACATTTGCGCCAATCCCTTGCCGCTGGCGTAACCGCCGCCGATGTCGGAATGGCAGCCGGCCAGGCCGATGTTCGCGAATCGATCGGGGTTCGCGTTCTCCATCGCGTCGGTCACGGTCTTGTTCACCGGGAAGGTGACGCGGTGTTCGTCCAGAGCGGTGAGCTGAATCGCGCTGCTGATGTTCTTCGGCAGCATGCGGTCGTGTTGTTCGGCCGCGCCGGTCGCGACCGGATCGAACAACACCGCCGCGATCTGCGCCTTGCCCGGCGCGACGATTTCGCCGGACAGCTCGCGGAATTCCTTGTCCTGCACAACCGGCGGCCGCCCGCGCGCCCAGTCCGTCCAGCTCTGGCTGGTGTTGCGGAGGTCGTCGTCGCGCTGCACGGTATAGCCCAAATCGGCCTGAACCCCGTACTTGCCGACCACCGACGCGAACTCCGCCGCTTCCACCGCGCCGCGGCTGAAGCCGAAGGTGATCACGCTGATCTGCGCCTCGGGGTTTTCCTGTTTCCACTGCCGCGCTTTGTCGCCGAGATCCTTGTACATCTCGAACACGCGGTCCTGCACGGTGTTGCCGGAGGCCTGATCCGGTACGTTCTGACGCGTACTCTCCTGGGTGCCCGGGCCTTCGATGTAGCGCGCGTGCATGCGGCTGAATCCGGGTTTGTCGGGGCCATCGCCATGGATGAACTTGTCGTAGTTCTCGTACAGCGCATGGACATTGGTGCGCGAATCCAAGGTTTGCGTCGCATCGTTGCCGGTGCCGTCGAACGCGGCGACGAACACGTAGCGATTCGGATCCTTGATGTCGAAACTGGGCGAGTCGGGGCGCATGGCCGCGATCCGTTGTCGCGCCGCGTCGTAGGTCGCCAGATCGTCGGCGGTCGCGGCGTAGGCGTTTTCGATCCCGTCCGCGGGGTCGCGGCCGTCCGAGGCTCGATAGGGCATCTTCTGTTCCTCTGTTGAATCTCGTTGAAGACGGAGCATCGTGCGATGTCCGGGCATGGTCCGTTGCGCTGCTGCAGGAAGGCGGAAAAGGTTCGCCGAAATCGCGACCGGCGAGATTTCGCGGTCGCTCAACGGGCTTCCTGCCGAGGCCGAGAGCCTCGTGACCTGAATATCACGGCCTTGTCCGAGGGGTCAATCGATCGCATCGTCCAGCCATCGCGTCGTCCGGCCATGCTCTCCAGCCTCTCGCTACAAGACCGTGACTGCGCGGGAATGGGCTTGGTCGCTGGCGCTCAAACGCGGCCCGGGCCTGGGCCGCAAGCGGCCTTTCGATGCCGATTCGCGCCGTCGGTCGGCGGTCGGTTTTACCGAGCATGACCGAGGGCAGGGAGGCGGCGATGCCCGGCTGGGCTATGCTGCCGTCCCCTGTGCGCGCGGACCCGCTCGCACCGCCCTGCCTCCGCGAGCCTGGAAGCTCCATTTTCCGAGTCCCGTCACGATGCGCCGTTCTCTCATTGCCCTCAGTCTGCTTATGACCCTGCCGCTGTCCGCTCTCGCCGCCGATCTGCCTCCGCCTCCCGATGCCGCCAAGAAACCGCACGACGTCAAAGCGCCGCATGGCGCGGTGCGCAACGACGAGTACTACTGGTTGCGCGACGACGAACGCAAGAATCCCGAGATGCTGGCGTATCTCAACGCCGAAAACGCCTATGCCGACAAGGTGATGGCGCCGCTCAAGCCGCTG
>JAGNNB010000318.1 GCA_017990865.1 Lysobacteraceae bacterium | reverse complement strand
GTTGGCCGTACGGCGACAACGTCGACTACACCATGAATTGGGGTGATGGCGTCACCACCAATCACAACGGACCCGCCGCTCCACCCACATGGCAACCGGTGCTCGCGTCTCATGTGTGGACGACGACCGGATCCAAGACGTTGCTGCTCACCGCCCTGCGCGACGCGCACGGACGTCAATTCGGCTCCACCGGTCGCGTCACCACACGCTCGGTCCTGGTCACGAATGCGGCCCCGCAGAACATCGCGCCGCAAGCGCTCGCGGTCGCATCGAGCACGTACTGCTCGGGCATCGGCACGGTGCATTGCTACAGCCCGAGCCGCGCCAACGACGGCAGCAACAGTACCGCACTGGGCGGGTTCACCAGTTGGTCGAACAACGGCGGCACGATGCCGCAATGGTTGGAACTGCAGTGGGGGCAACTCGTGTCCATCTCCCGGATCGACATGTACACCACCGCCGGTTACGAGCTGCGGGATTACGACATCGAGTACTGGAACGGAACGAGTTGGGTGAAAGCGGCGCTGATCCGCAGCAACACCGCGGCTGCCCGCAGCACTACCATCGCCCCCGTGCAGACTTTCCGCTTGCGCATTCTGACCTTGTACGGCTCGACGGTTCAGCCCGGTTATGCGCGTATCAACGAGATCGAAGTGTATTGATGCGACATCCGTCCCGGTCGCTCGAACGAGAGCGGCCGGGGCGGATTCCGAACAGCGGCGACATGGAATGAAGTTGCCGCAGCGAGCGGCTTTCGAGCCGTCGTCCGGACAGAGCCGCATCCGACGCCTTTGATGCTCACCACCATCCGAGTGCATTCGTTTGGGTTTTCTGGATGCATGAGTGCGCTTACTCCGGCGACTCGTACATACGTCCAAACGCAAAAGCCCGGCCGATGGCCGGGCTTTTGGTGCGTTCGGCTATGCCGAACTCAGGTCACGCGGAGGTGATCAGATCACTTGAACCTGATCGGCCTGCATGCCTTTTTGGCCTTGGGTGACGATGAACGACACGCGCTGACCTTCCTGCAAGCTCTTGAAGCCGGAGCTTTGGATGGAGCGGAAGTGAACGAAGAGGTCGGGGCCGCTTTCGGGCGTGATGAAGCCGAAGCCTTTGGCATCGTTGAACCACTTCACGGTGCCGGTTTGAGTCTGAGACATGATATTGACCTTGGAACTTGCGATAGAAGAGAGCTGCGCGGTACAGGGACCGGCAGCGAGATTAATGAAACTGAACGCCCTGTCGGGGGCATGGTACGCTGTTTTCGACCGCGAAAGTGGCCGAATCGCGGTTCTGCCGTGCGTGTGGGCCTTAAAACGCACCGTTTATCGGCGCGTGCGCCCGGCATTCAGCCGCGTACGCGATTTGGCGTCGCCCAGCGCGATACCGCGTTCAAGCAGCGCGAGGGCGGCGGCGCGGTCGCCGCCGTCACCTCGCTTCAAGCGCATGATCGTCGCGTTGCAGGCGGCGATGATCGGCGCTTCCGAACACGCGCTCACATTTACCGTCGCGACGGTTTGCGCGCGGCGGCGCAGCGGCGCAGTTCGTCGCGGGCCGCATGGCCGTCGGTCCATTCGACGCGGGCGATGGTCTCGCCGTCGATCGACAGTTCGAACCAGTGCGCGTCTTCGATATTGTCGAGCAGCGCGTCGAACGTCGGTACCGCGAACGCGATGGCGCCGTAATCTTGGCCGTGTTGCAGGTAGTTGAAGGTTTGCACGGTTTGCGGCGGGTCGTCGCCGGTTTGCGCGAGCGTCACCGCTATCTTGCGCACGGCGTCCGGGCGCGGGATGTGCTCGCTCCAGAAAGTGATCATCGCGCCGTCGAAGTCGCCGCCCGGGCCGGACAGACGGACGAAACCATCCTTGCGCCAAAACAGCGCGGCGCAATACTCGCCGGGTTCGGCGGCGATCTTGTCCTGAAAGAACTGCCATGTTCCGTCGTGATAGGCGCGCGATTTCGGGTCGTCGAGAATGCGCTGCAGCGCTTCGAGCGCGGCACGACGCGAGGCGACGACGGCGTGATCAAGATAGAACGCGGTCGGGTCGTAGTACGGCTCCGGCGCATCGTCGTCGTAGGACTCGTCGCCCCACCACTCCGGCGGCGGCGGCGTCGCGGCGATATCGACCATCTCGCTGTGGTGTTGAGCCATTTGCGCGCAGATATTCGGAAGATCGGAACACGCCTGCGCGGGCGCAGCGCAGACGGCGGCGATCAGAGCGACGAAGCGAATACGACGATACGGCAAGCGAACCTCCAAAACGGATCTGCGAAACGGAGTTGCGAGAACGGATCTGCAAAACAGAGCTGCGAACCCGACGCGCGACGGCGGTCGAGATGTGCGACGCAATGTACATCAGTCGAGCCGCGCGATGCAGCATCGAGCGATCGTTCTCGAACGCTGAGACGCCTCTTCGCCACACTATGCGTTCGCATCGACCTCTCGACGACCGTGCGCGACGCGACTTTTCGGCTCGATTCCACATCAATTTCACAAACACGCGGCGAAAATCGGCCCGGTCGCAGGGCTGTTCGACCAGCGTTCGCTGGGTTTGTCGTTCGACGCTCGCGTCGTGACGCTCGCGAACGCGCGAATACCCGCAACATTCCGATTCGCCCGCCGCGATATCTCTTGTCGTATGCGACTTTCATAACCCCACTACAACGGATGCTTTCATGACCCGATCGTTTTGCCGTCTCACCCACTTCCGTACTTTCTTCTCGCGCAAAACCATGCTCGCGGCTTCGCTCGTCGCCGGGCTTTCCGGCGTTGTCGCCGTCGATGCGCGCGCCGGCAATGCGGACCTGGACACTTCTTATGCGTTCGGCGGCGTCTTTCTGCGCGAATTGAGCGCTTACGGCAGTCGCGGCACGGCCGGCGCGCTGCAGCCCGACGGCAAACTGCTGCTCGGCGGCTGGGTGCAAGACGCTTACGGCGGTACCGACTTCGGCATCGCGCGTCATCTCAACGATTCGATTCCCGACTACGTCTTCGGCGACGGCACCGGAAAATTGGTGTACGACATCGTCTACAGCCAGAACGAAGTCACCGATATGGCTTACACCAGCGCAGGTATTTATGCGGCGGGTTTCAGCTATATCGGCGCCAACCCGGTGATGACGTTGACGCGACTCACGCATGCGGGCGCGCTGGACACCAGTTTCGGGAGCGGCGGCAAGCTGACGGTGCAAGTCGGTACGTGGTCGATGGCGCAGGGGATCGCGGTGCAGGCCGACGGCAAAATTCTGCTCGTCGGTCAAAGTTTCGACGCGGTCACCAAGAACGATTTCGCCGTCGTTCGCGTCAACGCGAACGGCACGCTCGATTCGAGCTTCGGCTTGTCGGGCAAAGTGCGTATCGCGTTGTCGTCCAGCGACAACGATTTGGCGCACAGCGTCGCGGTGACGCCGGACGGCAAGATTTACGTCGCGGGCGAAAGCAGAAACGGCAGCGTGTTTTCGACGCCGGTGATTCGCTTGAATCTGTATGGCGATCTCGATCCCGGCTTCGGCAGCGACGGCATCGTGTACCTGTCGCGCAGCGGATACAACCTCTACGGCCGCACGATCGCCGTCGACCTCGAAGGTAAAGTGCTGGTCGGTTCGAATGCGCTGCAGGCGACGCCTTATCTTTATGGCGTCAATGTGACCCGTCTGAACACCGATGGCACGCTCGATACCGCCTACAACGGCAGCGGCCATTTCTACACGCCGATCGCGCCGAACGGCCTTTACGATCTCAACGCGATGGAAGTGACACCGCTAGGCAAGACGATGCTCGCCGGTCAGTTGTCGATTCCCAACGCCGGCACGACCACCGTCTTCACCGCACGCATCGGCGAAGGCGGTTTTTTGGATACGAGCTACAACAACGGCGTCGGCTACAAATTCGGCGATATCGGTTCGCCGTACGGGTCGCCGACCAGCGCGGAATTCCTCGCGTTGGCGCCGGACGGCAAGTTCTACGTCGGCGGTTATAGCCAAGCGCGGTTCTTCGCGATGCGTTATCAAGGCGATGCGTTGGATGTCACGCCCGATCAGGCCGTTTTCGCGTCTCACGACGATGTGGCGCGTTCGACGCAACGAACCAGCCAGCTCATCTATATCAGCGGACTGACGCTCGGCGCGCGCGTGCCGATCTCGGTGTCGAACGGTAGCTACATCCGCAACGGTGCCCCCGCGACCACGGCGCCTGGCTATGCCGCCAACGGCGATTGGATCAAATTGGTGCACACTTCCGCGGCGACGTACGGGTCGACCGTCGTCACCACGTTGACCGTCGGCGGTCTGTCGGCGGCGAACAACCGCAGCACGATCCTCGGCGCGCAAATGGTCGCGACATTCGACAGCACGACGCTGCCGTTCCCCTCGAAG
>JAGNNB010000317.1 GCA_017990865.1 Lysobacteraceae bacterium | reverse complement strand
TCGTCGGCCAGCGCTGCGGTGCTTTGCGCCAATTGCAGCGGCGTGGCTTTCCAAAACCCTTGGCCGATGCTGGAAATCACGGTGTCGCCCGCGTACCACGGCCCTTGCTTCTTCGCGTTTTTCGCTTTCCATTCCGGCGAAGGCAAGATGCCCGCCGTTTCGCCGGAGAGATCGACGCCGCTCGGCGCGCCGAAACCGTACGTGGTGAGATATTCGTCGAATTTGCGAATCCCCATATCGAGCGACAGCTTGTAGAAATAGGTATTCACCGAATCGCCGATCGCTCTGCGCGCGTCGGTCCAGCCGGTATGCGTATCGCGATAGCCGCGCTTCTGGCCGGGGAGGCGAAATTCGCCGGTGGAGAACACTTTGTCGTCGGGCGTGCGCAAGCCGCTGTCGAGCCCGGCCAACACCAGCAAGGGTTTGAGCGTCGAACCCGGCGCGACGCCGCCCAGCACGTTGCGGTTGTACAGCGGTCGCGCCGGGTCGTCCATGAACGCACGGTAGTCGGTGTGCGAGATGCCGTTGACGAACAAATTGGGATCGTAGGTCGGCAGGCTCACCATCGCGAGAATCTCGCCTGTGCGCGGATCGATCGCGATCGCCGAGCCAGTGAGATCGCCGAACGCAATCGTCGCCGCGCGCTGCAGATCGGCGTCGATGCTCAAGCGCAGATTGCTGCCGGGCTTCGCCGGAATGCGACCCACGCTGCCGATGATGCGGCCGTCGACATTGGTTTCGATCTGTTCGTAACCGATGCCGCCGCGCAGGCTGTCGTCGTAGGCGCGCTCGATGCCGGCTTTGCCGGTATGGCTGTAAGCAGCGGTGCCTTCGCCGAGTTTTTCCACGTCTTTCTTGTCGACGCGGCCGACATAACCGACCACATGCGCGAACAGATCGCCGTAGGGATAGCGGCGGTTGAGATACGGCACCAATTCGACGCCCGGATAACGCCAACGATCCACCGCGAAACGCGCCGCTTCTTCGTCGGTGATGCGCAGACGCAGCGTCACCGGCAGGAAGCTGCGCGTGACTTTGCGGGTGTCGTGGAAGCGCTCGATGTCCTCGGGCGTCAACCCGATGATCTTCGCCAAGCCGGCGATGGTCGCTTCCAGGTCTTCGGTTTCTGCGGGCACGATGTCGAGCCGATACGCGGGCACGTTCTCGGCCAGGACGCGGCCTTTGCGGTCGTAAATCACACCGCGCGCCGGCACTTCCGGGCGCTGTTTGATGCGATTGGCTTCCGAGCGCATCGCATAGTCGGTGTGATCGATCACCTGCAGTTTGAAGTACCACACCCCGATCGCGATCAGCGCCAACGCGACCGACAAAAAACCCACGGCGGCGCGCGCGCGGAATTGCTCGGCTTCGCGCGCGGCGTTCTTGATGTAGCGGCGGTGCTGGGGTTTGAACATGAACAGGCTCTCAGCCTTTGCGCCCCAATCGCAGCGTATCCAAGGCCACGAACAGCGGCGGCCACAGCAGCGCGCCGATCAACGGCGTCCACCACCACAGCCAAGAACGCACCGGCTCGCCCAGCATCGCGTGCATGGCCGCGGAGATGATCAGATCGTTCAACAACAGGCCGCCGATCGCCAGAGATTGCTGCGGCAACGGAAAGAAACGCAACTGCGGGCGGAAGCGCTGCAGGATGAACGTCATCACGCACAGACGCAGCGCTTGTTCGCCGAGCAGCGCGCCGAAGACGATGTCGGCGATCAACCCGAGCGCGAACGCGAACCCGAGGCCGACGCGTTCGTGGTCTTCGAGCAACCAATACGCCAACACCAGCGCCAGCCAGTACGGCCGGAACGGCTGCAGCATCTGCGGCAACGGCAACAGACCGAGCAGCAAGGCCACCGCCAAGCTGACGGGCAACAGCCACGGACGGCGCGTGCGGCTCATGGCGTGCCCGCCCGCGCAGGATCATCGCGCGTCGTCGCCGGTGCGGCGGTCGGCGGTGCGGCTGTCGGGGATGCAGCCGTCTGCGGTGCGGTTGTCGGTGTCGTACCGCGCGATGGCGCGGTTGGCGGCGCGGCGTTTTGAAGCGCCGGCCCGGTCACGACCGATGCGCCCGCGCCGGGCATTTGCGGCGCGGCCGTCGTAGTGGCCGCTTCGGGCGGCGCAAGGCTCGGATCGGTCGTCGCCGCGGTCTGCGGCGGCGGCAACACCGGCGTCGGTCGCAGCACGCGCTTCAGCAGCAGCACGTCGCGGCCGCGATCGAGCTGCGCGGCGGGGGTCAATTCGCCGACCAGGAACGCGCGACTTTCGTTCGGATGCAATTTGGCGATCGTGCCGACCGGAAACCCCGGCGGAAATCGCCCGCCCATGCCCGAGGTGACCATCACATCGCCTACTTTCACGTCGCTGGACATCGGCACATTCGCCAATTCCAAACGATCGCCGCGGCCATAAGCCACCAGGCGAATGCCGTTGCGCGCCACCGCCACCGGCACGGCATGGTCGGGGTCGGTCAGCAGCAGCACGACAGAGGTGTCGCCGTGAACGTCGATGACTTGCCCGAGCAAACCGCCGGCGTCGATCACCGCTTGGCCCATCGCCACGCCTTGATCGGCGCCGGCATCGAGCACCAAACGCTGTCTGGTCGGATCGAGGGAAATATCCAGAATCGGCGCGAGTTGCACATCCAACCCGCCTTGTTCCGCGGCGCCGAGCAAACCGCGCAGGCGCGCGTTATCGATCGCCGCCGTTTGCAGCCGCGTCAGCCGCGCGCGATTGATCAACAACGCGTTGCGCAGCTTGCGGTTCTCCTCGCTCAACTGGGTGCGGGTCACGGCTTCGTCGCGCACGCTTTGACCGAACTTGGCGGGCAATCCGGCGAGTCGCCACAACGGCTGCACCACCGCTTCGCCTTGCGCGCGCACTGCGCGCAGCCAGCCCATGCGGCTGTCGGCGATCATCAATGCGATCGCCATGCCCAAAAAAACCAATAGCCGCAGCGTGCCGGCGATGTCTTCGCGTGCTGCGGAGGGGCCGGCGTAAGGGGGCATTGGAAGAGCCGGGAATCGAGAATGGGGAATCGGGAATCGGAGCGGTGCGACCGTGCGGTCGACGACGATCCATCGTCAAAGAGCGAACCGCGGATAGACGACAACTGCGAAACAACTGAAACCGAAGGCGCGCAAGCGATGGGTTCGGCAACGGGGAAACGCTTCTAACGATTCCCCATTCCCCATTCCCGATTCCCGGCTGTTCAGTCCGAGAAAAACTCGTTGCCGTGCATATCGATCAACTCCAGCGCACGGCCGCCGCCGCGGGCGACGCAGGTCAACGGGTCGTCCGCCACCTGCACGTGCAGGCCGGTTTCTTCGCTGATCAGCTTGTCGATGTCGCGCAGCAACGCGCCGCCGCCGGTCAGCACGATGCCGCGCTCGGCGACGTCCGCGCACAGTTCCGGCGGGGTTTGCTCCAGCGCCAGCTTCACCGCGCTGACGATGCCGCCCAGCGGCTCGCGCAGCGCGTCCAGCACTTCGTTGGAATTGATCTTGATCACGCGCGGCACGCCTTCGGCCAAGTTGCGGCCGGAGACTTCCATCTCCAACAGCTCTTTTTGCGGATAGGCGCAGCCGATTTGGAGTTTGATGCGCTCGGCGGTGGCTTCGCCGATCAAGGTGCCGTGGGCGCGACGCACGAAGTTGATGATCGAATCGTCGAAACGGTCGCCGCCGATGCGCACCGACTGCGCGTAGACGATGCCGTTGAGCGCGATCACCGCGATTTCGGTGGTGCCGCCGCCGATATCGATCACCATCGAGCCGCGCGCCTCGGTCACGGGCAGACCGGCGCCGATCGCGGCGGCCATCGGTTCCTCGATCAGGTACACCTCGCGCGCGCCGGCCTCTTCGGCCGATTCCTTGATCGCGCGGCGCTCCACGTTCGTCGAGCCGCAGGGCACGCAGATCAGCACCCGCGGGCTGGGCTTGAGGAAACGCGACTTGTGTACCTTGCGGATGAAGGACTTGAGCATTTCCTCGGTGTAGGTGAAGTCGGCGATCACGCCGTCCTTCATCGGTCGCACCGTGGTGATGTGGCCGGGTGTGCGGCCGAGCATCTGTTTGGCGGCGGTGCCGACTTCGGCTACCGAGCGATTGCCGCCCATGTTGCGGTCGTGCCGTACCGCGACGACCGAGGGCTCGTTCAGGACGATGCCTTGGCCGCGAACGAAGATCAGAGTGTTGGCCGTGCCCAGGTCGATGGACAGGTCGTTGGAGAACATGCCGCGGAACTTCTTGAACATTCGGGGAACTGCCGATGAGGAGCGTGACGGAGGGCGTACGGAGAGGTCGAGCGCGGCCGAAGCTATGCGTCGTAAGGGCGCTGGACAGGCGAGGGGCCGAGCGGCGGCCGAACGCGCC
>JAGNNB010000316.1 GCA_017990865.1 Lysobacteraceae bacterium | reverse complement strand
AGCTGGCAACGGAGAAAACGACGACGCATGCGTAATTTTCTCCTCATCGCCGCCGCTGCGGTTTTGCTGGGTTATCTGGGCATCTGCTGGTTTCTGCACGCCAAGCAGCGCGACATGATTTATTACGGGTGGACGACGACCGTCGATGCGGCGTCGACGGACTTCGCGCTGAAACGTCCGGATGTCACGCTGCGCGGATGGGTGGCGAATCCCGATAAACCCGATCCGATTCTGTATTTCGGCGGCAACGCCGAGCGTGTCGAATCCAATCGCGAAGCGTTCGCGCTTCTCTTCCCCCATCGCAGCGCGTATTTCCTGGCGTATCGCGGTTATGGCGCCAGCGAAGGCGAGCCGAGCGAAGCCGCGCTGGTGCCGGATGCGCTGGCGTTCTTCGACGAGGTGCAGCGCCGGCATCCGGGGCAGAAGATCGCCGTGATCGGCCGCAGCTTGGGCAGCGGCATCGCCAGCCAGGTCGCCGCGCAGCGACCGGTCGAGCGTTTGGCGCTGGTGACGCCGTTCGACAGCATGGTCGGCGCGGCCCGATCGCATTACCCGATGTTTCCGGTCGGCTGGCTGCTCGAAGAGCGTTACGAATCCGACAAGGCGCTCAAGCGCTACGAGCGGCCGATATTGATCGTCCACGGCGGCCGCGACGATGTGGTGCCGGAAGCGAACACCCTGCGCTTGATCGAAGCGCTACCGGCGCCGCCGACGGTGGTGCGCATCGCGAAGGCCGATCACAACGATATTTCCAATTACCCGGAGTTCGTTGCGGCGCTGTTGGAGTTTTTCCCGCGTTGAATGCGGCCCGCGCCATGTTCCGCTCAGCGGACGCGCTCCCGGTTCAACTTCAACAACCCCACCCAATCCTGCCGATTCATGTTCTCGGTTGATTCATTGCGAGGATCGAACGCGCGATCGGCATCGCCGTCGCGCTTCATCGGTAGCGATAGCCGGCCACGCGCATTGAGCGTGAGCTTGCGCATCGTCACGCCCTGCATGACGTTGCCGCCGATCGCGTACAACTTGCTGTCGCGGTCGAGATTCGACGCCACCACGATATCGCAATGCGAATCCAGCTTGTCGCCCGCGCCGCGCACGTACTCGGCGAACTGCGCGTACCCGAACACGCGGCCTTTTTCCCGCGCGTAGCAGATCAGATCGCCCACTTCGGGCGTTTCCTTCGCCGGATCCGCCAGGCGATACGGCGATGTCTCCGGGTTTCGCGCCGCGTCGCGGATGTAATAGAAGTGCGATGACGACAACGTGAAGTCTGCGATCGCGGCGCGTTTCATCGTGTAGGACACGAAGACCGCCGACCACGGCACGTCGATCAGGAACGCACGGCAGGCGGCTCGCTGGCCCCAATCCTGCGTGTCGTCGGCGCAATCCGATGCGCCGTTGCGGCCGGTATCGCCCTTGTCGGCGATCCGCGTTCGCTCCCAATCGGCGTTGCGATCCAGCAAACCCGATTCGCGCCAATACCACAGCACGCGCTTCCACGCAGGCGTCGTTTTGTCGGCCAGCGCATCGCGCTCGGCTTCCATCGGCCCGAGCCGCACGATGCGCCCCTGCGCGTTGATGAAGGGTTTATGCCAAAGCGCATGTTCTTCGCAGGCGACCTTGGCGATGCGCGTGCCGGCCGGATTTTTTTCCATCTCCGCGACCGAGAACGCGCAGATCTCGGCAGCGTTCGCGTGGCCTGAAAACGCGATGCAGAACAGCGCAAGCACGTTCGAGACGATACGGTATCGCGACATGCGTGCTCTCCTCCGACGGCTGCGCTTGGACGACGTCAGGTTCCGCGCGCGCCGTCGGCGCAGAACGCGGCATAGTCGATGTAACCGGAAAACGCGCGGCCCGGCGCGCAGACGACGCAATCGGGGTCCGCGGCCAACCGCGTTTCGCGGAAGCGCATCGACAGCGCGTCGAACTGCAGCAAACGTCCGCGCAACGGTTCGCCGATCTCCAGAATCAGTTTGATCGCTTCGGTCGCCTGGATCAGCCCGATCACACCCGGCAGCACGCCGAGCACGCCCGCTTCGGCACAATTGGGCGCGTTCTCCGGCGACGGCGGCTCGGGAAACAGGCAGCGATAGCACGGCGCCGCGCCGCGATGTCGGCCGGCGTCGAACACACTGGCCTGCCCCTCGAAACGATGCACCGCGCCGTAGACGAGCGGTTTGCCGAGCTTCACGCAGGCGTCGTTGAGCAGATAACGCGCAGGGAAATTATCGGCGCCGTCGACCACGACATCGACGCCGTCGAGCAGGCGTTCGACGTTCGCGGCGGTCACGCGCTCGCGGATTGCTTCGATCTTCGTACGCGGATTCAACGCCGACAACGCGAGGGCAGCGGAGTCGACTTTCGCCATACCGATGCGCGCATCGGTATGCAGGATTTGACGCTGCAGATTGCTGCGATCGACCGCGTCGTCGTCGGCGATGCGCAGATGGCCCACACCCGCAGCGGCCAGATAGTACGCGGCCGGGGATCCCAACCCGCCCGCGCCGATCAGCAGCACCCGCGCGGCTTCCAAACGCTTTTGGCCTTCCAGACCGATCTGCGGCAGTCGCAGATGCCGGGAATAACGCTCGGCGAAATCGGCATCGATGCCTTCGTCCGGCAGCTCGACGGGCAAACCGTCCGCGATCCAGCGCGATGTGCCGCCCATGACCGAAGCGACATTCGTATAGCCCTGTTCCGCCAGCATCTGCGCCGCGCGCTGCGAGCGCATGCCGCTTTGGCAGATCAGCAAAATCTCCGCATCGCGATCCGGCGCATGCGCGGCGGGCGCGTACACCAGCTCGCCCATCGCGATACCGCGCGCGCCTTCGGCCATGCCGGTCGCGCGCTCGTGCGCTTCGCGTACGTCGATCAGCAACGCGCTGTGGCTTTGACGTTCGCGAGCTTCGGCGGGGGCAAGTTCGATATGGGCCATGGCGAAGATTCTACCGCTTGCACTTCAATGTTCCGGCGATTCCTGCCCATACGCCGCAATCGCCGGTGCGCCTGCCATCTGCCGTGACACCATCGCAAGATGCGACCGGGCCGAATGGTTTTGGGCGACCTGTAATTCGATCGTGCCTGCAGATGATCGATGCCTCGCGCTCCCACAACGTCTTCAAAGCGCGCTTTGCGCGCCAATCGTAGCCGACCATTTCTTTCAGATGCAGCCGGAGCCAAATACGGCCATTCGAAAGACTATCCCGCTCGACGGAGTACTTCAGCGATTCGATATCGCCATCGTACGTGACTCCAAAAGTGCCCTCTTGAGCATGTGCAGGAGATTCGAAGCAAGCGAGCGCGACTATCAGCGACAAAACAGTAATGCGACGACGATTCATGGTCTTCTCGCTTTCGAGCTTTCAATACACCAACACATCGACCGGCGCACCCGCATCGAGCGTCATCTCGCCCTCGCCCAACACGATCAACGCATCGGAATCCGCCGCCGCACGCATGCGATGCGAGCCGTCGGCGGGATTGGGCTCGACCCACAGTTGGCCGCTTTCGTCGCAATCGAGACGCCCGCGCAGGAACTCCAAGCGGTCGTGACGTTTGCGCCACGCGCTGCGCAGGCGCGCGCGCAAGCGCGATCGCGGTTCGACGCGGCCCTGCAGGCCATCGAGCAAGGCGCGGCCCAGTGTGAGATACGTCGCCAGCACCGACACGGGATTGCCCGGCAAGCACAGAAACTGCGCTTCGCCTAGCGGTTTGCGACTGCCGCTGGGATATTCGCCGGTCGTCAGCGCATTCTCGGGCGATTCGGGTGCGGATTCGGCGAACAGCACCGGCATCCCCGGCTTCATCCGCACCTTCCAGAAATGCACGCGACCTTCGCGCTGCAGCAACGCGGGCAGATGATCCTTCTCGCCCGCGGACACGCCGCCGCAGGTGATCACGATATCGAAGGCATGCCCGGCATGGCGCAGCGCGGAGAGCATCGCATCCGGATCGTCCGGCAAGCGCGGCCATGCCATCGGCTCGAAACCGTCGGCGCGCAGCAGTCCCATCAGCAGCGTGCGATTGCTGTCGTACAACTCGCCATGCCGCAGAGGTAGACCGGGCTCGACGAGCTCGTCGCCCGTGGTGAACACGGCCACCGTCAGGCGACGCACCACGTCGAGGCGATCCATGCCCTGCCCCGCGGCCAGCGCGATCCGCGACGGCGTCAGCGTTTGCCCGGCCAAAAGCAAAGCATCGCCGACGCGCACATCCTCGCCCGCGCGGCGCACGTGCTGGCCGAGCATCGGCACCGACAACGCCAGCACGCGGTCGCCTTCGACGCCTGCGTTTTCCTTGATGAGGATGGTGTCGGCGCCCGTCGGCAACGGCGCGCCGGTCGTGATCCGCACGCATTCGCCGGGGCCGATCGCGTAAT
>JAGNNB010000315.1 GCA_017990865.1 Lysobacteraceae bacterium | reverse complement strand
GCGACGATGTCGCCGACCGGGCGGTCGCTCGTGAACGCGACGGTATCGTTCGGGCGATTTTTCGATCGGGCGACCAGCGCCATCGCATTGATCAAGCCGAGCCCAGCGAGGGCGCCGAACGCGCCGAAGACCAGCATCGAACTGAGAATCGTGGACATCGGAATTCCTGGGCGTGAGCGGGCCGATACGGCATGGGTCAAAGCGGTGCGAGGTCGAAGCGGCGCGAGATCGAGACGACGCGAGGTCGAAGCGATGCGAAGTCGAATTTTACCGCAACGCATCCCCGGTCATGCCGACCGTGATGGAGCCATCCGGTTTGTGCACTTCCAGAAAACAGGCGCCGTCCGGTGCGGACGCGTGCACGCCGTAACCCATGTCGCCAATGAGCCGAACGATGTCGGTTTGCGAGGATGCGTCCAATGGCAGCGCCCAGACTGCGGAAATTCCGCGCGATTTTCTTCGCTTCCAATCGTCGAAAAACGCCATGAGCTGCGCCGATCGGCGCAAAGCGTCGATCAGCGCGGACTGCATGATGACGAGTACGCTCGCTGCACGCGTTTCCAGCGCCGCATCGAGATGCGTATGGGTTTCTTTCCAGTCCCCGGTCTGCCCGTAATCCACGAGCAATATCCCGGAAGGCGTATAGGCGATGCGTGTTCTCGCATCGGGTTTTACGACGATGATGTGGTGGCCTTCGGGTACCACGACGGTTTCGGCAGGCATGAGTCGGCGAATTTCTGGCGATCTGCGAATGGAAGACAACGCGTTTCTACGGCTGAGCGGATGTTGCCTAGCCCGCCAACGCCAAGTCGTCGAGCATCGCGCGCAGGAAGCGCGCGGCTTCGCCGCCGGTGCATGCGCGGTGGTCGAAAGTGAGCGACAGGGGGATGACCTTGTGCGATTCGAAGCCGCCGATCACCGGCGTGATCTGATGCCGCGCGCGGCCGGCGGCGACGATGGCCACGCACGGCGGCACGATCACCGGCGTGGCGTAGCGGCCGGCGAACATGCCGAAGTTCGAGAGCGAAATCGTATAGCCGGTGAGCTCGCTCGCCGGCAGGCTGCGGTCTTCGACTTGCGCGCGCAGGCGATTCACCGATTCGCGCACGCCGTGCGCATCGAGCACATCGGCGTTGCGCAGCGCGGGCACGAACAAACCGTCGTCGGTGTCCACGGCGATGCCGATGTCGACCTGCGGATGCAGTGTGCGCGTGAGCGCGTCGCCGTCGAACCAGGCGTTGAGCGCGGGCACGGTTTTCGCGGCGGCGCAGATCGCGCGCACCAAGCGCACGGTGACGTCGTTGCCCGGTGTCCAGGCTTGGATATCGGCGTCGTCGCAGAGCGTGGTCGGCACCACTTTCGCGTGCGCATCGGCCATCACTCGTGCCATGTTGCGACGCACGCCTTTGAGTTGCTCCGGCTGCCCGGTGACCGACACCGATGGCGGCTGCGTGCGCATCGGTTTGCCGCTGGCGGAGAGTTGGGTGCGTGCCGACATCTCCCTTCCCCCGTCTGCGGGGGAAGGTGCCCGAAGGGCGGATGGGGGGGCGGCGGAAGCCGCGATGGGTCTCGCGGCGATCTGTATCGCGCCTTCCGGCGCTCCCACAGGGGCGGAGCCGACTTTCGCCGAACCATCCGCCGCCGCGCGCTTCACATCGTCCATCGTGACCACGCCGTCGGCGCCGCTGGCGCGCACGCGCGACAAATCGACGCCGAGTTTGCGCGCCATCGCGCGCACGGCGGGCATCGCCTTCACGCCGCCCACCGCGACCGCGGCTTCGGAATGCACGGCGTCGGAGCTTTGCATCGCGCCGACCACGGTGCCGCTGTCTTCGCGAAGTTCCTCGGTTTTTGTGGGAGCGGCGGCAGGCGCGACGGGCGCGGCTGCCGATGAAGGGCCGCTTGCGGACGTACCCTCACCCCCAGCCCCTCTCCCGGCGGGAGAGGGGGGCGAAGCATGGTGATGCCCGGTGTCCTGACCTTCCGCGCGCTGCGGCATCGAGGGGTCGATCTCGAATTCCGCCAGCATCTTGCCGGTGACGACGATATCGCCCGCAGCGCCCGCGAGTTTCAACACTTTGCCCGACACCGGCGACGGCACTTCGACGACGGCCTTCGCGGTCTCCATCGACACCAGTGGCGCATCCAGCTTGACGACATCGCCGGGCTTCACGAACCACTCGACGATGGTCGCGTCCGGCAGGCCTTCGCCGAGGTCGGGGAGGTGGAAGGTTTTGGTCTGGCTCATGGGGCTAATTCCTGGATTTAGTCTTTTGGAAATCAATGCTCGGATTGGCCGAAACCTATGTTTCTTCGTTAGCTAAGGCTGTTTCGTGGAATTTCTAAGCTCAGAAATCGAGCGAACATGATTGAAAAACTTTTCTAGTTTCAAATGATCGAGGTCTTTCAAAATACTATAAGCATTGTTTCTAAAATCAATTTCGAATGTCTTATCTTCTTCAACTCTGCGCCATAATTCGTTGAAAGACCGGATTGCAATTGCTTTTATGTCGCTGATTCGTAAGAGGTGAAATGAACTATGTCCAAGGGATTTGACCGCCGCATCAATTTCTTCTCTTTTTTCGGGGTGCTCGTAATAGAAGATAGGCGTTGCTCCGCCGATCTTTTGTGTGTGATGTCCCAGCGGCGAATATGCGTGAAGGACAGAGCTCCTCGCAGCCCAAAGATCATAAGGTGTGAATGTCCGCCAATCTGAATCATAAAAAGTGGAAAGATAGTCTCTAAAAATATTTTGATTTGTCTTATTTTTGTCGGTATTGCTTAGTGCTGCACAAATGTCGATAAAAGAATAAAAAAGTACAAGAGCAGGTGTTTTATGTTTATTTTTCAATGCGTCCATGGCGGCATGGCGCAGGTCGTTAAGTACGAACAATGCAGTGGCTGTTGTCGGGTGCATGCTAAAGCGCCCTTCCAAGTTCTTTGCTGGAATCCACCCGCACTGCCCATCCTTCCGCTCGCACCACCACCACCCGCCGAGTTCGTGATGCAGGACGACTTCATCGCCCGCATCCACATCGAGTTCCTGCGCGGAGTAATCGCGTAGCGCTTCCGCGCGGCCATCGCTGAGTAGTTTCAGCCAATCGAACGGTGCCCAACCGGCATTGCCGTCGGAGGTGATCGTCCACACGAACGCAGGCCATTCGGTGTCGCGTTCGCCGAGGGTCACGATCTCGCCCTTCGCGAATCGAATGGGATTCGCGTACTGCGTGCGGTAGTCGCGGACAGCGCGGGCTTGCATGGGGGTTTTCACGCGCGTTCGCCCCTCACCCGGCCTTCGGCCACCCTCTCCCCGCATGCGGGGAGAGGGAAGAGCGAGCGCAGCGAGCGAGGGTGAGGGGCGCTTTTCCGTCCGCGTGCGTGCAGACGAAAGCGCGAGCGCAGCGAGCGACTGAGTTGCGCTTTTCTCCCCGTACGAGGGGGGAGGGAAGCGAGCACGCAGCGAGCGACGGGCGCACCAAGCTGATCAACTCGCCGCCAACGTTCTTTTCGCCGCGACGACGATATTCTCCACGCTCGGCAAATACTTCATTTCGAGACGGAACAGCGGGATGTGGGTGTCGTAGCCGGTGACGCGTTCGACCGGTGCGACGAGGTCGTACATCGATTCCTCGGCGAGTCGCGCGGCGATTTCGGCGCCGAAGCCGGCGGTTTTCGGGGCTTCGTGCACGATCACGCAGCGGCCGGTCTTGCACACGGATTCGGCGATGGTGGCGAAGTCGAGCGGTTTCAGCGTCGCCACGTCGATCACTTCGGCGCTGATGCCGTCTTTCGCCAGCGCGTCGGCGGCTTCGAGGCATTCCTTGACCTGCGCGCCCCACGTCACCAGCGTGACATCGCTGCCGTCGCGCAGCACGTAGCACACGTCCAGCGGCAGCGCTTCGCCATCGTCGGGCACGAGTTCCTTGTACTGGCGATAGATGCGCTTGGGTTCCATGTAAATCACCGGATCCGGGTCGCGGATCGCGGCCAGCAACAGGCCGTAGGCGCGCTGCGGCGACGAGGGCATCACCACGCGCAATCCGGGCACGTTGGTGAACATCGCTTCGTTGGCTTCGCTGTGGTGTTCCGGCGCGCGGATGCCGCCGCCCCAGGGTACGCGCAGCACCATCGGACAGGTGAGGCGGCCGCGCGTGCGATTGCGCATGCGTACGCCGTGGCAGATGATGTGATCGAGCATCGGATACACGAAGCCATCGAACTGCGCTTCGGCGACCGGGCGCATGCCTTGCGTCGCGAGGCCGATGGTGAGGCCGGCGATGGTGGTTTCGTCGAGCGGCGTATCGAGCACGCGTTCTGACCCGAAAATCTGCTGCAGGCCGGCGGTGGCGCGGAATACGCCGCCGTTGACGCCGACGTCTTCGCCGAGCAC
>JAGNNB010000314.1 GCA_017990865.1 Lysobacteraceae bacterium | reverse complement strand
CACCGTCGCCGAAAAACGATCGCGCAATGTGCTGGCGCTGCTGCCCGGCAGCGAAAAGCCCGACGAAGCCATCGTCTACATGGCGCATTGGGATCATCTGGGCAAACACGAGGACGAATTCGGCGACAACATCTACAACGGCGCGGTGGACAACGCGACCGGCGTGGCCGGCATTCTGGAAATCGCCGAGCGTTTCGCCAAAATCGGCAAGCCCAAGCGTTCTGTGTTGTTCGCCGCGGTGACGCTGGAAGAATCCGGCCTGCTCGGCTCGAAATACTATGTCGCCCATCCCAGCATTCCGCTGCAGAACACGGTGGCGGTGGTGAACCTCGACGCGCTTTCGGTCGACGGCCGCGCGCGCGACATCGACGTCGTCGGCAAAGGCAATTCCGAATTGGAAGACATACTCGCGACGGTCGCGAAAAAGCAGGGCCGCGTCGTGAACGAGAAAGCCAACCCGGAAGCCGGGTTCTATTTCCGCTCCGATCATTTCAACTTCGCGAAGGCCGGCGTGCCGGCGTTGTATCCCGACAGCGGCAACGATTTGATCGAAGGCGGCACCGCCGCGGGCGACGCGGCGGGCAAAGCCTATAACGACAAGCGCTATCACAAGCCCGACGACGAATACGACCCGGCAACGTGGAAGCTCGACGGCGTGATCGAGGATCTGCATGCGGTGTACGAGGTCGGCGAAATACTGGCCAACGGCGACGCATGGCCGAACTGGTACGACGGCAATCCCTTCCGCGCGGCGCGCGAGGCGATGATGGCGAAGAAGGCCGCGAACGCGGGCGCTTCGACGGCGGCCAAGTAACGAGTAGAAAAACCGCCATCGCGAGCGATGACGAAGAACGACGGCGCCCTAGGGCGCCGTCGTCGTTTTCGCGGAGCGGGGCGGACGCGCGCCGCGGCGCTTATATGCTGCGGCTGAGCGCCGGTATCGAAGACTGCACGCGGGCCATGACCTGATCGTCGACCTTCTCCAGCACCGACGGGCGTTCTTTCTGATTCGTGTCCTGGTTCTGATGGTGCTGAGCGATGTCCTGCTCGGTCGCCTGCTTGTTGTGCACGCGCTCGTTCGCTTGCTCGATCTGCGCCGCGCTCTGTTCGAACGCGGGCGCGTCCTTCAAGCGCACGTCGTTGTTGAAGATCGGTTCGCGATCGCCGTATTTCATGTGTTCCATGCGCACGACCACGTCGCCGTTGGCGTTCACCGCTTGCACGCGGTCCACCCGCGTGTCCGGGCGCTCGTTCTTCTCGCTCATGAACTGCACCACGCTATAGGCGGCGATGCGCTCCACGTTATCCTGCGATAGGCCCAGTTCCTGCGCTTTTTTCTTGACCGATTCGTAGACCTGTTTCTGTTCTTCGGTCCATTTCTCGATCGCGAGCTCGTCGATACCGATCGCGGTACCGCCCGATGTGCCGCCGGAGGCGCCGCTGTCCGCGGCCGCGCCGGCCATGGCGTCGACGGGCTCGGCTTCGTTCTCGTCCTCGGCATCGAAATCGACGAGGTCGTCCTCGCTCACATCGGCGAGACGAACGGCCGAGATCTCGTCCTCTTCCTCGTCCGGCAGGAATCCGGTGGGAAGCTGCGGTGATTGGCTGGAATGGGACACGGGATTCTCCTCTCACGCTCCGCCTGCCGACAGAGCATACCCCGAACGCTCGCCGACCGAAGGCCGCATGTCGCCGAGGCTTACCGACTATCGCCGCATCCTAATCGCCGCACCCGGCCGCGCCGCGACGCGGCGGGCGATGCGGCAATCGGCTCAGCCGGCCGCGGCCTGCGGCGCCGGGGCGGCGGCCGGACGTTCCGGCCACACGGTCTTGGCCAGCAACTCGTCGTCCCAATCGAACTGCAGCGCGCCGTCTTTCAGCAGCAGCGACAGGAAATTCAAGACGTTGCGCGCGAACATGTCGCTGGCGTGGATCGCGCCGCCGCTGGCCAGATTCAGCGGCCCGGCGATGGTGACGCCGTTGTGGGCGTAGGTCTCGCCCGGGCGGGTCAATTCGCAATTGCCGCCGGTCTCGGCGGCCAGATCGACGATGACGCTGCCGGATTTCATCCCGCCGACCATCGCCGCGGAGACGATTTTCGGCGCCGGCCGGCCCGGCACGGCGGCGGTCGAGACGATGACATCGATGCCTTTGAGGTGATCGGCCAGACGTTGCTGTTGCAACGCGCGTTCCTCGTCGGTGAGCTGGCGCGCATAGCCGCCCTCGCCCGCGGCGCTGACGCCGAGGTCGAGGAACTTGCCGCCGAGCGATTCGATCTGTTCGCGGGTTTCCGGCCGCACGTCGAAGCCCTCGACCTGCGCGCCCAGGCGCTTGGCCGTCGCGATGGCCTGCAACCCGGCGACGCCCGCGCCGATCACCAACACTTTCGACGGACGAATAGTGCCGGCGGCGGTGGTGAGCATCGGGAAGAAGCGCGGCGCCAACTGCGCGGCGATCAGCGTGGCTTTGTAGCCGGCCATGCCGGCCTGCGAGCTGAGAATATCCATCGCCTGGGCGCGCGTGGTGCGCGGCAAACGCTCCAGCGGAAACGCGACCAGTGCGCGCGATTGGATCGCCTCGGCGCGGGCGGGATCGGCCTGCGGCTGCAGCATGCCGATCAACACCGCGCCGGTTTTCATCTGCGCCAACGCGTCGGGCGTCGGCGGCTGCACGCAGGCGACGGCGTCGGCGGCGCTCAACACCTCGGCGGCGGAATCGACGAGCGTCGCACCGGCGTCGGCGTAGGCGGAGTCGGGAATCTGCGCACCATCGCCCAGCCCGCGCTCGACCCGCACCTCGGCGCCGGCGGCGACGAACTTCTTGCAGGTTTCCGGCGTCAACGCCACGCGACGTTCGCCCGTCGCGGTTTCGCGCACCGCACCAATCGTCACCGCCATCGTCCTCTCCCCATCGGATGCTGAACTTCGCCCCGCATGCTAGCAGGTTGCGCGCGGGCGTCGCGCGGAGGCGATCGCGGGTCCACACCGCGGCGCAGACGAAAACGCCGGCCCTTGGCCGGCGTTCCGAACGTCTTCCCTGCCCGCCTCACGATGCGCGCGGATGCTGCAGTTCCTGCCACATTTCGCGCATCGCGTCTTCGTACGGCGGGTCGGACGAACTCAGCGCCACCCTGCCCTTGCCGACCATCGACGCCAATTCTTCCGGTGACACCACCAGTTTGCGCATGCCGCGACGGTTCACGATCAGGAAGCGCGAGGTCAGCGGACTGATCCAGGCGATGCGGCCGACCGTAGCGCGTCCATCGTCTTCGACCAGACGCAGGTTCTGGCCGACCCGCAGTTTGCGCATATGCATCGCCAAGTCTTGATCGAACTCCACCGTGTCGGTGCCGCCGGCCATGCGCGGGGCGCCCAACTGCGCGCCGTCGCCCGCATCGGCCATCGGTTCTTCGACCGGCACCGCATGCACGCGACGCGGCGCGTCGGGGAAGGCCAGCGCGGTGACGATCCGCGCCAGCGAATCGCGCGCGGCGGAGGCGTCCAAACCGCAACTGGCGTAGCAACGTCCCAGTGGCGTTTGCAGTTCGATCAAACGATCGGCCACTTGCGCGCCCGCGCCCTGCGCGGCTTCGGCATCGGCGAGGATCAGCGCGTCGCCCACCGCCAACGCCCCGACGTACTGCGCCGAATCCGGCCCTTCGCGCAACCAGGTCTGCACCAGATGATGGCGCCAGTGCGTGGTCAGGAACTCGGCGATGCCCTGCGTCAACGGACGTTCGTACAAGCGCGAACCGAGCAACTCGTCGATCGCGCGACGAGCGTAGTGCAGGCGTTCGCGGCCACACAACGCTTCCGTGGCGCGCTGTTCGGCGACATCGCGCATGCGCTTTTGTTGTTCCAGATGATCGCGAAGTTCGGTCGCGGCCAATTCGAAGATCGCTTGATCGTCGCGATAGCCGTCCACCACGCGATCCACCGCCAACTCGGCGTGGGTCAGGGTTTGTTGATCCTGCGGCGTTTCGCCGATGTTGCCGTGGCAGGCGTCGCTGAGCGCTTCGAGCAAATGCCGGCCGGGGTGATGGCGCTCGTCGAACAGGGCGTGATCGCTCAACGCGAGTTTGAGATACGGCACGACCAAGCGGCCGTACATCGTCCGCGCGCGCTGCACACCGGCATGATTGTGCGCCAAGGTCTGCAGCATGATCGCGACCAGATCGATCGCGTCCTCGTCGATTTCGCTGAACCGCATTTGGGTCGGGTCGTAGCCGAGCTGACGCGAGCCGGTGGCGATCTGCGCGCGGATCGCCGCGGAAAGCGAACGCGCATCGTCGCCCGAGAGCGCGCGCACGAACGGCGCGGGGTCCGAGCCCTGCAGGATCGAAGCGATGCCGAACAATTCCTGCGGCACCAAGGTCCGGGCGCTGCCGAACGG
>JAGNNB010000313.1 GCA_017990865.1 Lysobacteraceae bacterium | reverse complement strand
CCGATGCCCTTGAAGAACGCGACGGCGTCGTCGCGCGATTTCACGCTGCGGCTCACGGGATGCGCTTCTTTGACGATCTTCAGCATCTCCGCCTCGATCGCCGGCAAATCTTCCGGCGTGAACGGGCGCTCGTAGGCGAAGTCGTAATAGAAGCCGTGGTCGATCACCGGGCCGATCGTGACCTGCGCGCCGGGAAACAAACGCTGCACGGCCTGCGCCAGCAAATGCGCGGTGGAGTGGCGCAGGATGTCGAGCGCGTCGGGATGCTTGTCGGTGACGATTTCGAGCGCGGCGTCGTGTTCGATGCGATAGCTGGTATCGACGAGTCGGCCATCGACCTTGCCGGCGAGCGCGGCCTTGGCAAGGCCCGCGCCGATGGAGGCGGCGACCTCGCCGACCGTGGGAGAGGATTCGAATTCGCGGCGGCTGCCGTCGGGGAGCGTGATGGCGATCATGGGGTTCGCTACTGGAAAGACTGGAGATTCGTAGAGCCCCCTCACCCGCCCTTCGGGCACCCTCTCCCCGCATGCGGGGAGAGGGAAGAGCGCGCAAAGCGCGCGAGGGTGAGGAGCAATAAAAAAGCGCCCGAGGGCGCTGCGCGGTGTCGCGGGCCTCGGCGTTTACGTCAGTGGGCGGTGGTAGTGCTCATGTCGCACGCTCGGCGGCCGTTTCCGGACGCCACCTGCTCTCGTTTCGGTGCCGAAACGTTAGGGGGACGGGCGCCGAAAGTCAACGAATCTCGGCCGTTTCGCGACTTCGCGCACGGGGCGGGCCGCCGGGAACGCGCGCGGATTACACTCGACGCCTTCGAAGGCCGACGACCGAAACGCCATGCCCCAGAGTATCCAGGACTTCCACGACGACCCGCGCAACGCCGACATCCGCATTTGGGTGAATGGCGCGCTGAAGCCGCGCGCCGAAGCCACGGTCTCGGTGTTCGACAGCGGTTTCGTGCTGGGCGACGGCGTCTGGGAGGGCTTGCGCGTCGTCGGCGGCCATCCCGTCTTCCTCGACGAGCATCTGGACCGGTTGTTCGAGGGCGCGAACGCGATCCTGCTGGACATCGGCATGGATCGCGCGGCCCTGACCCGCGCGATCTACGACACCCTCGACGCCAACGACATGCGCGACGGCGCACATCTGCGCTTGATGGTGTCGCGCGGGGTGAAGCGCACGCCGTACCAGGACCCGCGCGTCACCGTCGGCCCGGCGACGATCGTGATCATCCCCGAATTCAAGGTCGCCAAACCGGAAACGCTGGCGGCCGGGCTCAAACTGTTCACCGTGCATGTGCGTCGCGGCTATCCCGATGTGCAGGACCCGAAACTCAACAGTCACAGCAAACTCAACTGCATCACCGCCTGCATCCAGGCCACGCAGGCCGGCTCCGACGAGGCGCTGATGCTCGACCCGCACGGGTTCGTCGCCACCTGCAACTCCACGCATTTCTTCATCGTGCGCAAGGGCGAAGTGTGGACCTCGACCGGCGATTACTGCCTCGGCGGCATCACCCGCGCCAACGTGCTGCGCGCCTGCCGCGAAGCCGGGATTCCCTGCTTCGAGAAGAATTTCAGCCTGACCCAGGTCTATTCCGCCGACGAAGCGTTCACCACCGGCACGTTCGCGGGATTGGCGCCGGTGCGCGAGATCGACGGCCGTCGTATCGGCGGTGCGCACGGCGACGCCCTGCCCGGCCCCGTCACCGCGCGTTTGCAGGCGCTGTATCGCGATCTGGTCGCGCGCGACGTGGCGTTCCGCGCGGGGATGCGTCTGGCATGAGCATCGAAGCCGCAGCCGCGCCGTTGCGCATCGCGATGTGGAGCGGCCCGCGCAATATCTCCACCGCGATGATGCGCGCCTGGGAGAATCGCGAGGATTGCGCGGTGAGCGACGAACCGCTGTACGCGGCGTATTTGGCGAACACCGGACTCGATCATCCCGGGCGCGACGAAGTGATCGCCGCGGACGACACCGATTGGCGCCGCGTGGTGGCGAACTTGCTCGGCCCCGCGCCCGAGGGTGCGGCGATCTGGTACCAAAAGCATATGAGCCACCACCTGACGCCGGACATCGACATCGAATGGGTGCTCGCGCTGCGCAACGTGTTTCTGATCCGCGATCCAGCCGAAGTGGTGGCCTCGTATCTGAAATCCCGCGCGACGGTCACACCCGACGATATCGGCCTGCCGCAGCAAGCGCGCTTATTCGCGTTGTTGCGCGAACGCACGGGCGAAACGCCGCCGGTGATCGATGCCGGCGATTTCCTGCGCGCGCCCGAAGCGCATCTGCGTGCGCTGTGCGCGCGACTCGACATCGCGTTCACGCCGCGCATGCTGCGCTGGCCCGCCGGCCCGCGCGCGAGCGACGGCGTGTGGGCACCGTATTGGTACGACGCGGTGTGGGCCTCCACCGGCTTCGAACCGTGGCGTGCACGGGAAACCGCGTTGTCGGGCGAAGCGGCCGAGGTCGCGGCCGCATGCCGGCCGCTGTACGAGAATTTGCGCGCGTATCGCATGACGGTGTGATCGTTGCTGCAGTCTGCGATGAATACGTTCAAGCATTGTATCCCGGCGTTCGCCGGGATGATGGTACGGACATGACCTCGCTCTCGATTGCGAGCGAGATTCTAAGCGGCCGGTAAAAACACCGCGGCGGCGACATGGCCGTGCGCGATACGAACACGCCCGACGATGCGCGGATGTTGCGTAAGACGCGCGTCCTCGACGCGCACGATCGCCTCGAATTCGCCACGCCAATCCGTAGCGGCATGCGCAATATCGCTCGCGCCACCGACGCGCAGGATCTCGACGTCGTGGAATTCCAGGAACCGGCGGCGAATCGGATAGATCGCTTTGTACAGCGCTTCTTTCATCGCGAACGCGGCGATGCCGCCGAGCGCGCGCACGGCGTCGGGCAGCGCATCGAAACGTTCGAACTCCTCGGGCCGGACGATCTGCGGCAGCAATTCGGACTTCAGCGGCTGCGCGGGCTCGACATCCAAACCCAGCCCTGCGCAGTCTTGCGCGTGCGCGACCGCGACGGCGCAGAGACTGGCGCAATGCGTGATCGAACCGACCACGCCCTCGGGCCATCGCGGGCTGCGGTCGGGCTCCGGGAGCAAGGCGCGCAGACGAAGATCGTCGGCGATGCCGGCGCTCGCCAGCGCTTCGCGCGCGAGCAAACGGCCGGCGGCGAACTCGCGGCGGCGCTTCTCCACCGCGCGTTCGATGTGGCGCAATTCTTCCGGGTACAAATGTGCAGGATCGGCCTCGGCCGGCGGCATCTCCGCCAATCGCACCGACTCGGGCAGCAAAGGTCGAAACAACATGGCGCGAATCGATGCGGACGATAGGAAGAATGAGGCGCGACGCGCGCGGCTCAGCCGCGCAACGCCCACCACGCGCCCGCGCCGACCGCCAACGCAAGCCCCGCCGCCACGCCGCCGAGAATCCGGTTCTGCTTCCGCGCGCGCGCCAACGCATCGCCGTACGGCATGGTGGTGTGCGAGACCATGGTGTAGATCGGCAGCCACCATTTCGGCATCAATCGGTTGAGCAAAACGTCCAGCCGCTTGCGCAGCAAGAACAGCGGCGAATTGACCTTCTGGCGCAGCTCGACGAAATTCGCCTTCGACAATTCCATCAGCACGTCGGTATGTGGGCGTCGCGTGTTCTCGTAGGCGGTCAATGCGGCGGAGCGGTCGTTCGGATGCGATTTCAGCGACGACAACAACGCGGAACAGTCCTCGAATGCGGAGTTCATGCCCTGGCCGTAGAACGGATACACCGCATGCGCGGAATCGCCGACCAGCACCATCCAATTCTCGAACCGCCACGGCGCGGTCTTGGTGGTGAGCAAGGCGCCGGTGGGGCGGGCCATCCATTGTTCGACCAACGACGGCAGCATCGGCTGCAGGTCCGGAAAGTATTTCTTGAACAGCGCGCGCACGCCCTCGGGCGTTTGCGTGGTCGCGAAGCTGTCCTCGCCCTCGTGCGGCAGGAACAGCGTCAGCGTATGCGAGCCGTCGCGGTTCGGGTGCGAGACGAACAGGCAATGCGCGCGCGGCCACACGTGCAGCGCGGTGAGATCGATCACCGATTCGCCGTTCGGGCCGGCAGCGAGCGACAGTTCTTTGTAACCCCATTCCAGGTATTCCTGGTGGTAGTCCGCGCGCAGGCCGCGGTGCATTTCCGGGCGCGCGCGCGAGAACGCGCCGTCGGCGCAAATCACCCAATCCGGACGCACCGTACGCGCGCCGTCTGGCGTTTCCAGCTCGAGCGTGCGCGCGTCTTTGTCGACGGACTGCAGCTTGTGCTCGAAATGCAGGCGCACATGCGGCTGCTTTTCGGCGCGGTCGAGCAATATCCGGATCAGTTCGCTGCGATCGATGGAGTACAACA
>JAGNNB010000312.1 GCA_017990865.1 Lysobacteraceae bacterium | reverse complement strand
GCCTTGGGTTGCGCAGAATGCAGGCGCTGCGCGAGCAAGGCTGCGGACAGCGGCGGCTGCAATTGTCGCGAAACCACCGGCTCGATCCGCGCATCGGCCACCTCCGCGGCACTCCACACGCTGAGCGTCGCCATGCGATCGAGCACTTTATCGCGCGCGGCGCGCGCGGCCTCGGGATGACGATCCGGCCGCAATCGACTGGGCGACTGCGGCAGTACCGCGAGCAATGCCGCTTCCGCTTGCGACAAACGCGTGGAGGATTTTCCCAAATAGGCCCAACTCGCCGCTTCCACGCCTTCGATCGTGCCGCCGAACGGTGCGCGCTCGAGATACAGAATCAGAATCTCGCGCTTCGACAAATGCGCTTCGAGCTGCAGCGCGCGCAGAATCTGCCGCAGCTTGCCCCACGCGCTACGCGTACTGCGGCCGTTGCGCGCGTCGAGAATGCGCGCGACCTGCATGGTCAGCGTCGAGCCGCCGGACACCACGCGACGGCTCGCCACCATCTGCCCGCCCGCGCGGACCAACGCGATCGGATTGATGCCCGGATGCCGCCAAAACCAGCGGTCTTCGTAATTCAGCAACGCCTGCAGATACAACGGCGATACCGTTTCCGGCGTGGCCGGATAGCGCCACACGCCGTCGGCGTCGGCGAACGCACGCAGCGGCGTGCCGTCGCGCGCCGTCACCAAGGCGCTGGTGTCGCGTTGCCTGGGCAGCGGCGGCGGAAAGATCAGATCGAGCAACAGCAACGTCGACAGCAGCGCGACGGTTCCCCAGCGCAACCAGGGCAATGACCGTCGCCAAGCGGAACGCCATCGCGACGACGGCGCCGCATCGGCGGACGCTGCCGAAGCGGACGCTGCCGAAGGGAACGACTCAGCGGGCATTGGTACGTCTCCGCATGCGGAGCATCAAGGCGAGTCGCGTTTCAGGTGCAGTTCGCTTCATACGCGATCGTTCGTTCGCCGCCGTTCGAGACATCGGTCATTCGCACGCAAATGAGGAACTCCGATTGCTCGAAGACATCGACGACGCTGGACGGACAGTCGACGCCGCTCGCTTCGCTCTGCACGCCCGCGGTAGCGCTCAAACGGCCATCGGTATCGATGGTCAGAGCGCGTTCGTTATCGGCGACGACGAGCATCGCACCGTCGATCGCTTGCGGCCACATATCCACCGGCAACGACCAACGCTGCAGAATCTTGCCGCTCGCGTCGAACTCGGCCACCGTTTCGCTGCCGCGCACATGACCGGGACGCCCCGGCGGCGGCAACTTCGACACCTCGACTTCGCGTACCCAGCCGCAGGGATGTTCGACCAAACCCGCCGCTTCGATTTGCGCTTGGGTCGCGTCGTCCGCCGACACGCCCTTCTCGGGCCATACCGAAATGCGATAGGTCGTGGCGCAACCGCCGAGCGACAGGCACAGCGCGACTGCGATGATGATTCTCATGACATCGTGTCCGGAAGAATGCGTTTAGCGGAAAGTATGATCGTCGAAACATCGACGCGACAGCGACGGCGTTTCGCTGCCGGCGCTCCCGCCCAAAACAGTGCGGGAGCGCCTTGGATCGACGTGAGGCGCCGCGACTACTTCGGCTGCACCACCGTGATCGTCGCTGGCATGGATTTGCCGACGCCGCGCAATTGCGGGCGGTACATATCCTCGACCAGAGACGGCGGCACCGTGTACGTGCCCGGCGTGACAGCGCGCACGAGGTAGAACACGCGTGCAGTTTGCCCCGCGCGCAGTTTCACCGCGGC
Organism: Lysobacteraceae bacterium; assembly: GCA_017990865.1. Classification (GTDB taxonomy): domain Bacteria; phylum Pseudomonadota; class Gammaproteobacteria; order Xanthomonadales; family Xanthomonadaceae; genus Lysobacter_I. The sequence goes on along the minus strand of JAGNNB010000312.1, from coordinate 2,638 downwards.
AACGAAACGGTCGTCGCGATATTCCTCGTGCACCACGTCCGCAGCGCTGCTGCGGTCGTTGATGTCGATGCCGTCGACCACCACGTCCGCCCATTGCTTGGCGTCGCTGAGGTTGAAGTTCTCGATCTCCAACCCGGCGGGGAGCAGATCGACCAGCATCGCGTCGGGCATGTTCTCGTTAGCGGTGATCTTCACGCCGACGATCAGCGCTTCGCCTTCGGGAATGGGCTTGGGCGTCCACGCTTTGCCGTCGGTGGTGTACCACGTGCGTTCGATGCCGATGTTGGACTTATCCGGCGCGGGCGCCTTGCGCGGTACGCCGGCGATTTCCAGGCTGGCGTACAGCGGCGGCTGGCCTTGCGGTTCGAAGCGGAAACCCTTCGACAGCGTGGCGTAATCCGCGCGTTTGCCGTGCATCCGCCGCTCTTCGACCGGCAACGAGGTATCGCCCAAACGCCAGGTCCCGGCGAGCGTCTTCTTTTGGTCGGCCAGCAAGGCCTTGCCCAGACGCGCCAATGCGACTTGCTCCTGCGTGCTCAACCAGAACCACGGTTCGCCGCGGCGCAGTTCGAGTTCCTTGCTCAGCGCGAGCACGCTGGCGTCGTAGTCGGACTTGGCGAGACCGCGTTCGTGTGTCAACACGATCATCAGGGCGCGATCGCGCAGCGGGCTGCTGTAGTCGCCGAGATAGCCGTGGTTACTGTTCTTGAACGCGAAACCGGCGGCGATCGACTTCGCGCCGCGCGACTTGTCGCCCTGCAGCGACAGCGCCAAGCCCAAATGCACCAGCGGCAGCCCGGTCAACGCTTTCTTGCGCTCGTTGTCGTAGAGACCGCGCAAAGTACCGAGCGGCGCGCGATTCACTCGCGACAAGGCATAGCCGGCATGCGCCTGATACGCGAACTTCAGGTGATCGCGATGATCGTAGCCGTAGAACTCGTTGCCGCCGGCCAGCAGATCTTCGCTCAAACGCTGCAACGCTTTCTGGAGCATCGCATCGGGCACCTGGAAGCCGCCCTCGCGCGCATCCAGCAGGAACTCCACGATGTACGGCGTCAACGCGGGATTGACGTAACCGTCGTCGCCCCACATCGCGAAATGACCGTTCGAGGTTTGCATCGACGCCAGGCGACCGAACGCGCCGTCCATCCGCGCGCGCCGCGTCGCCGCATCGAGGCCTTTGGCGTCCAGCATCTTCGCGGTGTCGGCATCCATCACCAACGCAGCGTAGCCTTTACTCGTCGTTTGCTCGGCGCAGCCGTACGGATAATCGAGCATGCCCTGCACGGCGCTGGCGAAGGGAATCGGCGGCAAGGCGCTGACCGTCATCTGCGCCGTCACCGAGCCCGGCATCAAACCGTCGGCGAAACCGGCATCCAGCGAAATCGGCGTCGCATCGTTCAACACCTGCGTCTTCACGCGGACCACGCTCGGCCATGCCGGACGCACCGGCACGTCGAACTTGCGATCCACCTTGAAGCCGTTGCCGTCGACGCGCACGCGCACCTGCGCAGTGGTGTAGCCCTCGTTCGCGACCAGCGGGAACGTCAACGTCGATTTGCCGCCGACACCGAGTTTGAGCTTGCGCCCGCCGTCGCCGATCGACAGCTGACCGATGCCGTCGAGTTTGATGTCGAAGTCGCCGGGTTTGCCGGTGAAATTGGTCAGATCGAGCGTCACCACGCTGCGGTCGCCCGGCGCGAGCACGCGCGGATAACTGGCTTCTGCCACGATCGGCGCGCGCACCACCACTTCGGCATCTTTATTGCCGTAGCGTTCGGCCGAATAGGCCAGTGCGGAAACGCGCAACGTCCCGTTGAAATCGGGCACTTTCAGCGGGATGCGCGCATTGCCCTTCGCGTCCAACTTCACAGGGCCGGAGAACAGATCGACCGTCTGCACTTTCGACGTCGGACGACGCGCTTGCGCCAGCGGTTGCAACGCCATGTCGCCGCCGAAGCGGATACGCGCCATATTCCCGTCGAAACTTTCGATCACGCGACCGTAGACATCGTAGCTATCCACGCCCAAACGACGCTGCGCGAAGAAATGCTTGTTCGCGTCGGGCACCGGGAAGCGGGTGATATTGAGGATGCCCACATCCACCGCCGACACCGTGACGAACGCTTCCTGCCCCGCCAACTGCGGCGCAGCCACGGTAGCCTGCAGCGTCTGTTCCGGGCGCATTTGCTTGGGCAACGACAAACCGACATCGACGCGACGCGAGACGCGGTCGATCGGCACATGCGCCACGCCCACGGCGCGCGCCGGCGTGATCTTGCTGCTGGCGCTACCGCCGCGGAACACCAGGGCGGTGACGTACAGATCGTGGCGTTCCCAATCCTTGGTGACCGGAATTTCGAACGTGCTGCCGGCTTTGGCGTCGATCTCCTGCACGTACAGCATGCGATCGCCTTCGACCATCAACAGGCCTTTGCCCGGATGCGGCGGCGTGATCGTCACCTTCATCGTGTCGCCGGTCTTGTAGCCGGTCTTGTCGAGCGCGAGTTTGACTTTGTCGGGGCGCGCATCGAGACCGCGATTTTCGTCGTCCCAGCTCCAGCCGGCCGCGAACGGGTAGCGCATCGTCAAACCCGTCGCCGGGTCCAGCACATCGACGCGATATTCGCCCCATTCG
>JAGNNB010000311.1 GCA_017990865.1 Lysobacteraceae bacterium | reverse complement strand
GTTTGGGACAGGGCGGGCAGGCAGAGCTTGATCGCGATCACAAAACCGGATGTCGGTCCCGTGAACTTGCGGTCGAACGACAGCCCCAAGCATGCCTATCCCAGGCAATTCTGACGGCCAGCCGGCGCACCCCGTGCTTGGTTTACTGCAAAAAGCGGCATCCTTAACGCGCGCCGAACGATTGGGTTGACATCGGCGCACCCCATGCTTGGTTTACTACAAAAAAGCAGGGATGCGCATCTTATCCGGGTTGCGCCGTTCCCGGGGATAGATCAAGGTAGATCTTGAGGCGGCGCCGGGTCGTGACTTCCCGGCGGGCGCCCTGGCCAGCGAAGGCCTACCCGGAGCGAGCGTCTGTTGTTTCGCGACCGGATGACCGCTTTGCGCCGTGTTCGCCGTGAATCATTATTGCGAGCATGATGAGCGCCGCACCATATTCTTTTTTTGGGGACGAATCCAATGGCAACACGAGTCAACATCGCAATCGGTACCTGTACGTTCGCGTTACTTACCGCAATGGCCACCGCATCGGCGCAACCGCCGGGCGTTCTGGGTGGCAAGCAGAAAGTCCAAGCGGCTGCGACCCAGGCCGCGACCATTTCGCCCAAGCAGCGCGGCGAACTGACCCGTCAGTTCGTGAACAAGTGGGGCCTCTACGTTCAACGTGTCTACAACGTTCCGGTGAACGTGTGGGCCAAGCGCATGGTCTCCAACTTCGTCGCCGCGGATGCGGCCAACTTCCGCAACGCGCTCAAGCGCGATACGTACGAAGGCGCCATGGCGGAGTTGTCCGGTAGCGGCCATCGCATCAGCGATACGCAAGTCGTCGACCGGCTCGCTCGAGTGGCGCCCGGCGAGGGCGCGAACATGGCCAAGGCGGTCGCCGCCAAGTTCGGTGATCTGAACAAGGATCTGGTTTACACCCCGGTCCAGCCCTGCCGCATTCTCGACACCCGCAGCACCGCCGCCGGCGCGATCGCGGCCAATTCGACCAGAAATTTCGTCGCGTTCGGCGTGTCCAGCTTCACCAGCCAGGGCGGTAGCGCGACCAACTGCGGGGTGAACCCCTTGGCCGCCACTGCGGTCGCGATCAACTTGACTGCGGTCACGCCGTCCATCGCCGGTTACGCCACAGCGTACCCGTTCGGCACCGCCCAGCCGGTCGCCGCCAGCATCAACTACACCGCAGGCGCCATCGTCAACAACGCACTGATCGTACAGACCCCGAATCCGATCTCCTCCTTCGACTTCACGGTCTATACCTTCGGCCAGTCGCATTTCGTGGCGGATATCGTCGGCTACTTCGCGCCACCGCTGGCTACCGAGCTGCAATGCTTGGAAACCGCCAACACCGACCTCGCAATCGCCGGCAACGGCGGTACCGGCAATGCGACCGCACCGGCTTGCCCGACCGGTTACACCCAGACTGCGACCAACTGCGAGACCACGAGCTGGCAGATGCCGATCGTGTACTTCCAGAGCGGTGTCTGTTCGGCGCGCAATGGCGATACGGCGAGCGCGACCCTGCGCGCTTCGCGCACCTGCTGCCGCGTTCCGGGCCGCTGATCCGTTCGGTTCCACGCATCGCGAAAAGCAGAAGAGCCGGGGAAACCCGGCTCTTCTCGTTACGGCGATTTTTGCCGAATGACAAGGGCCGAAAAACCATGGCCGAACAGCGATGCCCGGCTGACTTCGCACCGCAGGTTTCGGAGCCCGCGAGGCGACAGAAGTGCGGTCGGTCCGCTCTTTGACCGCCGTGACCATCGATTCGCGTTTACTATCGGGCGGAATTTCCTGCCCCGGTCCGATCGAGAGCGACATGAAACCTGCATTCAGTCTTGTTGCCGCGATCGCCGTTGCGGCCGTCGCCTGCCACCTGCCATCCGGCGTGGCGGCTCCCCGGAAGGTCCTCGTACAGTCTCACGTCGAAGCGCTGACCCCCGAGCAGCGCGGTGCGATGGCTCGGGCGTACGTCCTGAAGTGGGGCGGGTACGTGCAGCGGGTCTATCGCGTGCCGGTCAAGGTGTGGGCCAGCCGCATGGTGCCGACGTTCGTGCATGCGGATGCGGACAATTTCCGCAATGCGCTCAAACGCACGACGTACGAAGGGGCGTCGGCGGCGTTGAGCGGAGTCGGTATGAGGGTCACGGACGATCAGGTCATCGATACCATGGCCCGCGCCAAGCTGGTGCCCTCTGTGACGAAACCCGACGTGGTGACGCAGGCGCTGGGTGCCGCGGCATCGGATCTGGTGTACACACCGATCACGCCGTGCCGGATTTTGGATACGCGCGTCGCGGGTGGCGCGATCGCCGGCACCTTCAGCCGCGATTTCAGTGCGGTGGTGGGCTCGGGCGGTAATTTCAGTAGCCAAGGCGGCAGCGCGACCGATTGCGGCGCGGTGGCGGCCGGGCAGGCGGCGGTGGTGATCAACGTGACCGCGGTGACGCCCACGGGAGCCGGTTTCGCGACGGTGTATCCGTTCGGGGCCGTGCGTCCGCTGGCGTCGAGCGTGAACTACACCGCGGGCGCCATCGTCAACAACACGGTGGTCGCCAAGTTGCCGACGCCGCTGACGACCAAGGACTTCACCATCTACACCTTTGCGACCTCCGATTTCGTGGCCGATATCGTGGGTTACTACGCGGCGCCGCAGGCGACCGCACTGGAATGCATCACGGTCAGCGGTACGGCGGCCACCGTGCCGGCCAACACGTACGGTTACGGATTCGGCGTCTCCTGTCCGGTCGGCTATGGGTCCACCAATGCGGGCTTTCAGGCGGCTCAGAAGGTGGTGATGGCGGACGGGTACATGGGCCCAACGCAAGGCAATTTCTTCGTCTATAACTTGGACAGCAGCGCGCAAGTGGTGACACCATGGGTCCACTGCTGCCGCGTACCGGGGCGTTGACCGGTTCGCTTTCAATAAATGCTTCGGCAACCGCTTCTGGCGGTTGCCGACCGGGCCGATCACGGCCATTCCGAATCATTGGAGTCGATATGAAACAACACTTGGGTGTCCTGATGGTGGGCGCTGCCTTGGCGTTCGGTGCGGCTCAGCCGGCCATGGCCGCACAGAAGCTGATATCCGCAAGCGAGAATGCAGGGCCGGCGACGCCGGCCGAGCGTGGTGCGATGGCCAGGGCCTATGTGTTGAAGTGGGGCGCCTATGTGCAGCAGGTCTACAAGGTGCCGGTCGGTGTCTGGGCCAAACGGATGGTGCCGACGTTCGCTGGCGCCGATGCCAGCAACTTCCGGCGCGCCCTGCAGCGCAGCACCTACGAGGGTGCTTCGGCGGAACTGAGCGGAGTGGGACGCAAACTGTCGGATGATCAGGTGATCGATACGATGGCACGGGCGAGCTTGGCCCCGCCGGTGTCGAGGTCGCAGATGGCCGCGGCCAAATTGGGGGACGCGACGATCGATCTGGTGTACACACCGATCACGCCGTGCCGGATTCTGGACACTCGCGTGGCGGGTGGGGCGATCTCCGGCACCTTCAGCCGCGATTTCAATGCGGTGGTGGGTTCGGGCGGCAATTTCAGCAGTCAGGGCGGCAGCGCCACCGATTGCGGCGGGGTGGCCGCGGGGCAGGCGGCGGCAGTGATCAACGTCACCGCAGTGACGCCCGCAGGCGCGGGCTTCGCGACGGTGTATCCGTTCGGCGCGGCTCGTCCGTTGGCGTCGAGCGTGAACTACACCGCGGGCGCGATCGTCAACAACACGGTGGTGACCAAACTGCCGAATCCGTTGACGACCAAGGACTTCACGATCTACACGTTTGCGACGTCGGATTTCGTGGCCGACATCGTCGGCTACTACGCGCCGCCGCAGGCGACCGCGCTGGACTGCGCGACGGTATCCGGAACTCCGACCAATGTGAACGCCGGGGCGTATGCGTCGCTTCCCACGCTGTTTTGCGCAGCCAACTACACGCCCGTCGCCCTGTCCATTTCCGCGGGCGAGAATGTACTGGTCGCGGACAGCTACACCGCCGGCAATGCCGGGCAGATATTCGTCAGGAGCGTGAGCGCCAATGCCCAGAACGTCACCGCGAAACTGATGTGCTGCCGCGTGCCGGGACGCTGATCGGTCTTGCGCAGCACACACGAAAAGAGCCGGGCATGCCCGGCTCTTTTTTTGTACGGTGACGACGAATGCAGCGAAACGAATGCGCCCGCACGCCGTGCTTGCAGCGCTGCATGAATCGCCGGCATCAGGTTGAACGCATCGCCGACCGGACCGATGCCGGGCGATATCGATGCTGATATCGAGGCTGACATGAGACGGATCGCAGCGGCTCGATTCGTAGGCGACGAGACCCGCATGCGGTCTCCTGGCGTGAGAAACCGCTGCTGTAAAATTCTTTTTCGTGATTTTCCGCATCGAAAAGGAAGAAATACCATGCATCGCCATCG
>JAGNNB010000310.1 GCA_017990865.1 Lysobacteraceae bacterium | reverse complement strand
GAACAGCGCAATCTTCGGCGCCTGCGCGCGTTACCGACGCCGGCCGGCGTGAGCGATGCCGCGGTCGCCTCATGGGCCGAAACCGCCTGTCGCATCGTACGTCGCGAGGGTTTCTATCCGCCGCGCGGCTTGCTGGCCCCGGGGTATCTGACGCGTTGGCGCCCCACCGCCGACATGCAGTTGCGGTTGGCCGCGGAACGTTTGGCGCGCTTGTTGAACCGCGCGTTGGCGCCGCCCGATGCGGCGCGAGTGCGCGCGCGTTGAGCCGCAGGTTTTGAGCGAGGTCGCGCTACTCGCCGCGGGATTATTCCTGCTGGTCGCTGCGCTGTATTCGTCGGTCGGTCACGCCGGCGCGAGCGGCTATCTCGCGGTCATGGTGTTGTTGGGGTTCGGTCAGGCGGAACAGCGGCCGACGGCGCTGGTGTTGAATCTGTTGGTCGGCGCGATCGGTTTGGCGCGGTTCTGGCGCGGCGGACACGTCCGCTGGCGCAATATTCTGCCGTTCGTGCTCGCCTCCGCGCCCGCGGCGTATCTCGCGGCGCAAGTGTCGTTGCCGAAGGAACGCTACGCGACCTTGCTCGCGATCGTGTTGCTCGTCGCCGCCGTCGGCGTGTTTCGTTCCGCAACGCGGGCCGAACACGACGACGCCGATGCCGTCGACCGACGCGTACCGTGGTCGATCGGTCTGATCGCCGGCGCCTGCATCGGCACGCTGTCGGGACTGACCGGCACCGGCGGCGCGATTTTTCTCACACCGCTGCTGTTGTTCGCGCGCTGGATGCCGACGCGCGACGCCAGCGGTACATCGGTGGCGTTCGTGTGGATCAATTCGCTGACCGCGCTCGCCGGTCTGATGCAAACGCAGCAGACATTCCCGCAAGCGTTGCCGCTGTGGTTGGCGGCGGTCGCGCTGGGCGCCTTGATCGGCACCCAGCTCGGCCTGCGTTGGTTACCCGTGCGCGGTTTGCGTTATGCGTTGGGCGCGGTGTTGTTGATCGCAGCGGCGAAGCTCGTTTTGGCGTGACGTGACGGTCGGGGAATAAGCCGCAACGCGCCCGCAAAAAAAACGGTTCGCGATCAATCGATGTCGTACTGGAACGGCAAACGCCCCCAGGCTTCGACCGGTTCGCCGTTTTTGAGAAACGGTGGAAATGTTCGCGTTCGAACGTACGCAAGCGTGGCCTGATCGAAAAAACCCGCCGGCACGGATTCGACGACGCGCGCGTCTTTCACCCTGCCGTCTTTCCCCAATAGCACTTCCAACACCACCTTCCCGCTGGCGTTCTTTTTCGAGACATCCTGCATCAGCTTCATCATCGGAGACGGCGCAGGCGTGCTGGGCACGGCCCGCAGATCCGGAGGCGATGTCGCGGCTTCGGCCTCTTCCTTCGCGGCTTGCCCCTGTCGACGCGCCGCTTCGGCCTGCGATTTCGCCGCCTGCGCTTCCTGCTGACCCGCTTGGGCCTGCTGTTTCGCTGCGATGGCTTGTTGACGCGCCGCTTCGGCTTGCGATTTCGCAGCCTGCGCTTCCTGCTGACCCGCTTGGGCTTGTTGTTTCGCTCCGAGGGCTTGTTGACGCGCCGCTTCGGCGTGCTGCTTGGCCGTTTGAGCCTGTCGACGCGCCGCTGCAGCGGTCTCGGCATTTGCGGACGCCTGCGCGGGTAGCGCGGGCGGTTCCGGCGCTTCGGGGGGCTCCGGCGGTGCCGGCGGCGCAGGTGGGGCGGGCGGCGCGATGCCATGCATCGGCGAGAGGGGCGCGGGCGGAGCCGGCGGTGCCGGCAGAGGAGGCAGCTCGGCGAGCGCGGGTGGTGCGGGCGGCGCTTGGAGCGCGGCGAGCGGCTCTAGATCGGCGAGAGCTCGGAGCGGTGCGACAGCCTGCGCGACGCCCTTCGCAGCCGCGGGCGTCACGGTCATCTCCAATGCGACGCCCTTGAAGTTTCCGCCGTCGGTTTGTTCGCCGACGCGGACCGCGGCTGCCTTGCCGCGTTCGACGATGAGATGCGGCCGTGCGACGACGCGGCCATCGCGTTCGATGGTCGCGACAACGTCGTAACGCCCCTCGCCCGCGTCGCGGATGCGCGCTTCGAGATCCAATCGACCGTCATCGGTCTGCTGGAAAAAAGCGATGGGTTCGCCGTACGCGGCGCCGAGCGCGAAGGCTTCGGTTTCGCCCTCGTCGATGCGCGTCCGAATCTCGGCGACGTAATCGCCGACGACGGGCCGCGCACGCACAGCGACCTGCGACGCAGAGGCCGCGGAGGCGGACGCTTGCGCCACCCGCGTCGGCGTTTGCGCGGACCACACCGCGAACGCGGTACCGGCGATCGCGAGGCAGGCGATCGCGACGCCCGCAGCGCGCGCGAACCGGCGCGGCGGGGATGAATGCAGTTGCATGAGTCTCTCCTTCAACGGATGGGTGAGACCCCAATGACAGCCCAGTGGTACCGGCTGCGCAGCCACGAGGGTTTTGAGCATGGCTTCGCCATACGCGCGGCGAGCATGCGGCGCGCTCGCGATCACGCGTTGATCGCAAGCGAGTTCTTGATCGGCGCGAAAGCGCGATGCGGCCAGATGCACCAGCGGGTGGAACCAGAACACGATGCGAAAAACCATCGCGGCGAGGTTCGCCCAGGGGTCGCCGTGGCGCAGATGCGCGCGCTCGTGCGCCAGCATCAATGCGCGCTCTTCCGCGCCGTAGCGCGTTTCGAAATCCGCCGGCAACACGATGCGCGGACGCAGCAGACCGATCAGCGCCGGCAAACCGCTGCGGCCCTGCGCGCGCCAAACGCCAGGCGTCACGCCGTTCAAATCGCCGAGCGATGCCACGAATCGCCGCTGTAGCCACCATTGATACGCCGTCATCGCGAGCGCGCCCAGCGCCCACAGCGCGAACCACCACACGGCGCGATCCGACGCCGGCATCGCGACCGACGTCGCGAGCGGAGCGTCGAGCGGCATCGCCAGCGTCGTCGGTACGTACTCGACCGTCGGCGCCGGCAGCGCCAAGGCCAACAACGCCGCCGGCAGCAAACCCCACGCGGCGTAGGCGACGCCCGCGCCGCAGTAGCGACGCAAGGGCCGGCGAATCGCCCACGCGACCGCGATCGCGAACGTCAGCGCGAGCGCGGACTCGCCGAGCACTTCGAGCGCATCATTCGCTGCGAGATTCATCGCTCAAGGTCTCCAGTAGACGCCGCAGTTCGGCGATGTCGTCCGCGCGCAATTTCCGATGCTGGCTGAAGTGCGCGACCAACGGCGCCACGCGGCCGTCGAACAGCCGCGACAGCAGGCTTTCGCTTTCGTCCAGCACCCAGGCCTCGCGGCGCAACACCGGCGAATACAGATATCGCCGGCCGTCCTTGCTCGCCTCGATCGCGCCTTTGTTGAGCAGCCGGTTGAGCAGGGTCTTGATCGTGGCTTCCTGCCAATCCTGGTGCGGCGCCAAGGCCGCGACGACCTCTTCGGCGCTGAGCGGGCTGCGCTGCCACAGCACGTCCATCACCATCGATTCGGCTTCGCTGATCGGAATCGCCATGGCGGCGCGGCCTCGTTTACGTCTGTAATTGGAATCAGATTACACGCGTAATCATTGCTGTCAACGCCGTTCGTCGGCGGGCCCCGACGGGCTCATCGCCTCTTGGCCGCTCGAAACCATGCTCATGCTGCTCCGAACCATGCTGCTCGAAACCATGCTCACAGGCCTCCCCTCGATGCGTTCTTTCAGAAAGGCGCAAGGACAGTCCGCGCGCCGCCCACACAGGAGAACCGTATGGCGAGCTACGTCTTGCAGATTTCCGCCCACGCCGAACCGCCGAGCCACGACCGCACCTTTCCGATCGCGGAAGGCTGGACATTCAAATTCTTCGTCAGTTCGGGGCAAGAATTGCCCTACGGCATTTCCGAAGATATCTACAAGGAATTGTGCGCCGGCGATGTCGCCGCCGCGGATAAGCGGGTGAAAAATACGTATTTCCCGGACTCCCCGCTCACCGATTACGACTTGTGGTCGTTGAACGATGTGCGCTACGTCTCCGGCGCGCTGAAGGTCGGCGAGTCCACGGCATTGGTGGACATCGGCGATATCGAACGTTCCGCGCCGATCTCGCTCAGCAATCTGTTGGCGCTGATCGTCGAAGAATTGGGCATCGATGTGGGCAAGGACGAGGTGACGGTGTATTTCAACGCCTGTCGCTGAGTCCCGCCGACGAGCGAGGGGCGGGCGGCGGCGAAGTTGAGCCTGCGCAGATTTTCGCGCCCGGATTGCGCGAAGATGCGGGGATGACAGACGACCACCGCCCCGCCCCGCTCCGCCTCGACGCTCTGGACACCGCCGTCGAGACCCTGCTCGCCCGCATCGACGGCCCGCTGCGCATCGCCGCGCCGCTGGGCATCGGCAAACCGCATCGATTGCTCAATGCG
>JAGNNB010000309.1 GCA_017990865.1 Lysobacteraceae bacterium | reverse complement strand
GTGCCGGACATGTTGACCGCGATCGCCGGGTAGACGCGCTTCTCGGTGATGCGGCGGTCAAGATGGATTTCGCTGTTGCCGGTGCCCTTGAATTCTTCGTAGATCACCTTGTCCATCGCGCTGCCGGTGTCGACCAGAGCGGTGGCGATGATGGTCAGCGAACCGCCTTCTTCGACGTTGCGCGCGGCGCCGAAGAAACGTTTCGGGCGATGCAGCGCGTTGGCGTCCACGCCGCCGGTCAGCACTTTGCCGGAGCTGGGCACGACATTGTTGTAGGCGCGGGCGAGACGAGTGATGGAGTCGAGCAGGATCACGACGTCTTTCTTGTGCTCGACCAAGCGCTTCGCGCGTTCGATCACCATTTCGGCGACCTGCACGTGACGCGCGGCGGGTTCGTCGAAGGTGGAGCTGACCACTTCGCCGCGCACCGTGCGCTGCATTTCGGTCACTTCTTCCGGGCGCTCGTCGACGAGCAGCACGATCATGTGCACGTCGGGATGGTTGTAGGTGATGGCGCTGGCGATCTGCTGCATCATCATCGTCTTGCCGGCTTTCGGCGGCGAGACGATCAGCGCGCGCTGGCCTTTGCCCTGCGGCGCCATCAGATCGAGGATGCGGCCGGTGATGTCTTCGGTCGAACCGTCGCCGCGCTCGAGCTTGAAGCGTTTGCGCGGGAACAGCGGGGTGAGGTTCTCGAACAGAATCTTGTTCTTCGACGCTTCCGGCGGTTCGGCGTTGATCGTATCGACCACCGCCAACGCGAAATAGCGTTCGCCGTCTTTCGGCCAGCGAATCTTGCCGGCGATGTAGTCGCCGGTGCGCAGATTGAAACGGCGGATCTGGCTGGGCGAGATGTACACATCGTCCGGGCCGGCGAGATAGCTGGCTTCGGCCGCGCGCAGGAAGCCGTAGCCGTCGGGCAGGATTTCCAGCACGCCATCGGCGGCGACGCCGTCGCCGTGGCGGGTCAGCACTTTGAGCAGGGCGAAGATCACGTCCTGTTTGCGCGCGCGGGCCACGCCTTCGTGGATGTTGAGCTGCTCGGCGATGTCCAGCAGCTTCGGCATGGGCATACGCTTGAGGTCGCTCAGCGAATACTGCTGGAAGCCCTCGGGCACCGCGGGCATCGCCGGGCGCGGCACGTATTGCGCTTGTTGCGCTTGCGCGGACGGCTGCGGATAACCGCCGCCTTCGCCGCCGTTCTCGCCGTCGTTGGGGTTGCTGCGGAAGCGTTCGCGATCGCGACGGTTGCGGAAGCGATCGCGACGATTGAAGCGTTGGAACTCGCCGCCTTGGCCCTGTTCGTTGCGTTCGCCGCCGTCGCCGCCTGCGGGCGCGCCTTGCTGCGGGATGGGCGCGGAGGGCGCGACGTTCTGGGTGCGCGGGGGCGCGGGCTCGTAGGACGGGAAGTCGTCTTGCGACGGGGCCGACGCGGGCTGCGCGAGTTGCGGCGCATGAAAGGTCTGGGCCGGCGGGGCATGCGCGGCGGGCGCCTGCGGCGCCGGGGCGCGCGGGGGCGCGGACGGCGGCTCGTTCAGCGGCAGCGGGGCCGTGGTCGGCAGCGGCGCGGGCGCTTCGGGCATCGCGCCCACTTGCAGCGGCGCGTGCGCGGCGGGTTTGCCGGGCTTGGGCCCGGGCTTGGCATGCGCGGCTTTCGCGGATGCGGCCTTCGCGGGCGCGGTGGTGGTCTTGGCGACGCGCGGCTTACGCGCGCGCTTCTCGGCGGAATCGCCGGATTCGGGAGTTTGGTCGGACAAGCGGAATTCCTCGGGCACGAACACCCGCGAGACACGGGCGAATAAAGGCCGGGATGAGATGGCGTTGGGGACTAATTCGGGAGGATGGACCGGGAGGCGAAGCGGCGGCGCGGTCCGCGCCGGAGGGGTCTGCCCTACACTTTGGTGAGAAAACTAGCACCGGCGGGCCGCAAGGGCAAGCCTCATTCGCCGAAATGCGCCGTTTGGGCTTCGGCCGGTGTGCTAGCCTTGGCTTTGACTCAGCCAGGGTTAAAAGGACGTTCACGATGAGCGATAAGCCCACATACACCTACGAGAACCTCTATTCGGGCAGCGGCAACAAAGACCAGCCGAAGATGAGCGATATCCGTCAGGACGATCTCGGCGATTGTTATTTCGTCGCCGTCGCCGGCGCTATGGCCAAGAGCCAGCCGGATCGGATCAAGGACGCCATCACGTACAACCCCGAGACGGGCAATTTCAACGTCACCCTGTACAAGGATGTCGGCGGCAAAGCCGAAAAGGTGACGGTCGAGGTGACCCAGGACGACATCAAGGACAACATCAATCGCAATGGCGGCAGCACGCTCGACAATAACGGCGGCAAGACCCCGGTGTGGCCGGCGGTACTTGAGAGTGCTTTCGCCAAGATGAACGACAGCGACCCCAAGGTCGCGGGTTTGGACGAGGGCTACAACAAGATCGGCAATGGCGCCTGGGCGCGCGACGGGATGTTCGCGTTAACCGGCGAGAAAGGCACCGACATCAGCCGCGATCAAGCCAACAGCCTCGGCGAGAGCAAGGTCTTCGACCAGGTCAGTCAGGCGATCAAGGATGGGCGCCCGGTCACGCTCAGTACCGACCCGGAAAGCGGCACCAAGCAGGATGGACTCGTCGACAATCACGTCTACATGGTGAACAAGGTCTACAAGGACAAAGACGGCGAGATGATGGTCGAGCTGCGCAATCCTTGGGGCCAGAACCAGAACGTGGGCGAGGGCAAGGACACCAACAGCGCGACGATCACGGTGAAGTTCAAGGACGTGCTGAGTACCGCCGGGTTCGAAGAATTCAATATCGGGCCGGAAGCCAAAGCCAAAGGCGTCGACAAGGACGCCCCCGCCGCGCAGGCTCCGGCCGCTCAAGCGCCCGCCACACAGGCTCCGGCTGCCCAAGCGCCCGCCACGCAAGCCGGCACGGGCGATAAATATCTGGATGACCTCATCGCAAAAATCGGCAATCCGGCGCAACTGCGCGAGTCGCTCGCCACCCTCTCCGCGAACTCGCCCGAGTTCCGCAGGGAAGGCGCCGCGCAATTCCAGCAGCAGCAGACCGAACGGGCGCCCGCCGCTCCCGAAGCGGTCGTCGAGGAACGCGGCGCGGCAAGCCGCAACCGCTGATCGAGCGCCGTTCCGACAGGGCATCGCCCTTCCACGGGCCCATTGCGGTTCGCACCCATGAAGACTCTCAAAAACAACATATTCATCATCGCCGTCATGATGGCTGTCGCCAGTGGCGCTGCCTGTCATGGTTCCAAGGAGACTCCATTGACTTCCAATGCTTCCGATACGCCATTGATCGACACCATCGCATCGCTTCCGACCGGGACCGCGTTGGCAGGCGAGCAAACCGCGGCATCGTCCGATTTGTCCGACTGGATGACGAGTTACCTCAAAGGGCGCTACACCATCGTTTCGAAACGATTCTTCTCGGTGCCCAAGGACGAATTCCATTGGCAATCGGTCGCCAAGTTCGTTGGTAACGCCATCGAGCAGCCGCTGGGTGCGTGCGTCGAGCGCTACGATTGGCACAATCCCGGTTACGACTTGGTTTCGGTCTGGATCATTCCCGGGCAACCGGGGAAACGCATCGCGGTGGCCGGCCGACGCGGTTCGGCCGATGGCGCCGACGGCATCGTCGGCTATTTCGAACTCCAAGGCGATCCGCTGGACGACGCCGGCGTTTGCGAGAAATCGACCGCTAATTCTTGATCGCCCGCCGTTGCGGCGGCCGCGGATTGCGGGTCGCGAAGGACAAACCCTCATCCTCGCGCTTTTCGACGCCGGCTTCGACGCCGGCGTTTTCGTGTCGCCGTCGCACCGAATCGCCGAGGCTGTGGCGCCGCAGTCCCGCGAAGCGCTTTCGCTACGACGGACTTCACGCCATCGCGCGAACCGCAGCGCGGCCCCCCGCCGATGCCGTTACAGCGCTTTTTCGATCAACTGCGCCAACTGCTGTTTGCCGACGGCGCCGATCTGGGTGCCGTGGACTTGACCGTTCTTGAAGGTCAACAGCATCGGGATGCTGCGGGCGTTGTAGCGGCGGCCGAGGTTGGGATGCGCTTCGACATCGACCTTCACGATCTTGGCGCGGCCGTCGTAGTCGTCGGCGAGCTGGTCGAGGAACGGCGCGATCATCTTGCAGGGGCTGCACCAGGGCGCCCAGAAATCCACCAGTACGGGCACGTCCGACTGCAGGACGAGCGCGTCGAAATCGGCGTCGGTGGCATGGGCAATTTTGTCGCTCACAGGGGGTCTCCGTGGTGGTGCCGGCACGCCGTTGCGGCGCGCCTGTGGTGTACGAGAGGGCCGATGCGAGCGGCCCGGTGCGGTGGGTGAGGTGCGGGGCGATGGAGCTGGGCTGTTACACTGCGGCTTCGCATCGCCGGCTTCAAGGGCTTCGCCCCACGGC
>JAGNNB010000020.1 GCA_017990865.1 Lysobacteraceae bacterium | reverse complement strand
GGTTTACTTTGCTGACGCCGAGATTGATGACCTTGCCGTCGCGTCCTACTTGCACTTCGACGTACACCGTGCCGCCGACAGCCATTGCATTCAAATCGGGAGGGTATTCCACCGGCCGACCTCGGCGTGCGATCGTGAGTCGTTCTTGAGGCGGTCTGTCCGTACTGAAGCTCACGTTGCGCAATTCGACGCGGTAGTCGCCGCTCTCCAAAGTGCTGGCGACGAATAACAGGTGCATGTCGGTCCTGCCGATGGCGTTGTTCGGCAGCGGGATGGGTTCGAAGCGCCACTGCGGCGCCAAGCGCGCGACCATATCCGCAATCCCAGGCGGTATCTTGTCCGACGTATCCAGCGCGTAGCCCACAACATCGCCATCGGCGGTGATATCGATCGTGCCGCGTACCAACAAACTGGATTCGACGTGACGCTGCATCTCGACCTCGCTCTTGCCGGCGTTAGCGGCGGCGATGGAGAGAATCATGATCGAGATTAGGCTTAGCATGGCCGCGAGCGGACGGAGCGGGCGATGGTCGCGCATCGATGATCTCTTCGGAGTTCGAACCGGCATAGCATAAGGGGAGTCCTGCTGCTTGTCGGCATCCCGGCGTTCGATCTGCGCGATTGCGACGGGAAAGAGAGCCGGCCAAAGTCTTTATGATGTCGCTTCCCTCGCGGCCATGTATCCTGCGGCAGCGCTCAGTCCTCCGCGTCCTGCAGCGATTGTTCGGCGAGCGTCCACACACCGCTCGCGCGCCGCATCCGCACGCGCCCCTCGCGCGCGATGTCGTCGCGGTCCGTGCCGCGCACCCACAGCACCGCTTCGTCGCCGTCGATGCGGCCGCGCAGGATCTCGGGTTTCAGCGGTTGCTCGTCGCGCAGCGATTTGAGCGTCTCCTTCGCGCGGTCGGCGTCGTCCTGCGGTAGTCGCCAGTCGGCGTTTTCGCCGAGAAATCGCCGCAATACGGGCAGATCGCCCGTCGCGACCGCCGCGGCGTAAGCGCGATACGCGGCGCCGGCCTCGCCGCCGTCCGTGGGCAGCGCGCGTCCGGGCGCGGCGCGGATCGCGACATCGAAATCCAGATCGAATTCGTAGGTTTCGCCGAAAAACTCTTCCGGTTCGCTCAACGTCCAGCGTCCGGCGATGCGCTGCGCTGTGCGCGCGTTCAGCGTCAGCGTGCCGTAGCCGGAGGAGTTGAGCGAATCGCTGGGCGCATCGCGATCATAGTACAGGCCGCATTCCTGCCCATCCGTCGTGACGCAGACGCGCACGTAACCGCCGCTGCGTTCGGCATCGCGATCGCGCAGCACGACCTCCTGCGGGTCGAAAGCCGCGGCCATGGCGTCCGCATCCAGCGGCCGATCGCTCAAAAAAATCAGAACGCGATCGTCGGCGGCGTTCGCCGTGGGTTCTTCGCGCACGGCCACCGCATAACGCAGATCCAGCCGTTGCGCGCCCTTGCGGAAATAACCGCTGCCGCGATCTTCGGCCGCGACCTGCGCGGCGGCGAACAGCGCGCACAGCGTCAACGCTTGCGCGAAACGTAAAGCGGTCATCGCAGATCCCCTTCGAAGCCGGAAGTTACGGAGAGCATAACGGGCTCGGCGTGCGAAACGGGCCGTGGGGCGATGATGACGATTGCGCGCATGCGACGACCGCAGTGTTTCGTCTCTCCCGACGCGAGCCCGCCCCGGCTCGCGGTACAGTGTCGGCAGGAGGGGCGCATGCACGGCGAAGGTTTACAACTCGGTCTGGTGTTTCTGCTCGCGGCGGTGATCGCGGTGCCGCTGTTCAAGCGCTTCGGCTTGGGCGCGGTATTGGGGTATCTGGCGGCGGGCGTGGCGCTGGGGCCGTTTGGGCTGAAGGTGATCGAGAACGCCGCGCCGGTGTTGACCGCCAGCGAAATAGGCGTGGTGATGATGTTGTTCGTCATCGGCCTGGAACTGTCGCCGTCGCGGTTGTGGGTGATGCGCAAGCCGGTGTTCGGTCTGGGCGGTCTGCAGGTCGCGCTGTCGGGCCTGGCGCTCGGCGCGATCGGTTTGGCCTGGGGACAGAGTTGGAAAGCGGCGCTGGTGGTCGGACTGGCGTTGGCGCTGTCGTCCACCGCGGTCAGTCTGCAACTGCTGTCCGAACGCAAAACGTTGAACACACCGCACGGGCGCAACGCGTTCGCGATTCTGCTGTTCCAGGACGTGGCGGCGATTCCTCTGATCGCGGTGATTCCGCTGCTCGGCGTCGCGGCGGATCACGGCCGCGCCGGGACGGGCGGCATTCTTAAAGCCGTGGCCGCGATCGTGGTGGTGGTGATCGGCGGTCGCTATCTGTTGCGGCAATTGTTCCGCATCGCGGCGCGCATCGGCGTACCGGAAATGCTCACCGCCAGCGCCTTGTTCGCGGTGCTCGGCGCCGCGTGGGTGATGTCGCTGGCCGGCTTGAGCATGGGCTTGGGCGCGTTCCTGGCCGGCGTGCTGTTGGCGGATTCGGAATTCCGCCACGAGATCGAATCGCAGATCGAACCGTTCAAGGGTCTGCTGCTCGGTCTGTTCTTCATGGCCGTGGGCATGAGCATCGATTTGCCGTTGATCGTCGCCGAGCCGCTGCCGATCGTACTCGGCACGGTCGCGTTGCTCGCGACCAAATCGGTGGTGCTGTTCGCCATCGCCTTGCGACCGGCGCGGATGAGCTGGCGCGAGGCGTTGCAACTGGGCGTGGTGTTGGCGCTCGGCGGCGAATTCGCGTTCGTGGTGTTGGCCGAAGCGGTGAAAGCCGGCTTGATAGAGACTGCGCTGCAGAATCGCCTCGTCGCGATCGTCGGCCTGTCGATGGCGTTGACGCCGCTGTCGATGATCGCGATCGCCCGCGTGTTGCGCGCATACCCGGAAAAAGCCGCGCCGCGCGAATTCGACGCCATTCCCGACCATCAACCGCAAGTCATCCTCGCCGGTTTCGGACGATTCGGACAGATCGTCGCGCGCCTGCTCGTCGCGCAGAAAATCCCGTTCATCGCCTTGGAAACCGATGCGCAGCATCTGGATTTCATGCGCCGCTTCGGCAACAAAGTGTATTTCGGCGACGCCTCGCGCCCGGACCTGCTGCGCGCCGCCGGTGCGGGCAGCGCCAAACTCTTCATCAACGCCATCGACGGCATAGAAGCGAATCTGCGCGTGACCCGTGTGGTGCGACGGATGTATCCGGACCTGCCGGTGTTCGCGCGCGCGCACGATCGCCGACACGCCTGGCAATCGATGGACCTCGGCGCGAAGGTCACGCGCGAGACTTTCGCCTCCGGCCTGGAAATGGGCCGAGACGTACTGATTGCCCTGGGCGTTCCGCCCGATACCGCCGCCGAACGCGTGCGCCGCTTCCGCGAGCACGACGAAGAATTGCTGCTGGAACAACACTTGATCTACGACGATGACGACGCGCTGCTCGCCAGCGCGCGCAAGGCGCGCGGCGAGTTGGAACAGTTGTTCGAGGCGGATGCGGATGTGGGCGCGGAGGAGGCGCCGGAGTCTCGCGAATCGTGATTCGGAATCGCGATTGCGAACAGTGACTTCCAACCGTGACTTCGAATCGCGCCGCGACGCCTCATTCGAAATCGCGCAGAACGCTCATGCGGCCGTCACGCCAGGGGCGTTACGCGTCACGTCTCCCGATCCCTCAAAAACCGCGCCATCGATAGATCGGTCGGGCGCGGTGCGAATTCCGCGGCGACATCGACGAAGCCGCGCATCACCGCGATTTCGCGCGGGGTGCGGTTGAGGTTGTCGCGCGGTTCGGGCGCGGCGCCGCCGCGCAGTAAATCCTTGGCGACGCGCAGGAGTCCGTGCAACGCGGCGAGATGCAGCGGGCCGAAGCCGCGGGGGTCGCGCACCTGCATGTTCGCGCCTTCGTCCAACAACCGATGCGCGCCGGCCAGCACCACGTCTTCGTCGCACGCGGTGCCGGGTTCGGCGCGCGCGCCCAGCAACAGCAGCAGCGGCGTGACGCCGCCCGCGGCGGTGGCGTCGGGATCGGCGCCGGCCAGCAGCAGAGCGTCGAGCAGCGCGAGCAAACGCGGACGATCGCGCGAGGTGAAGCCGTACAGGCCGGCGCAGTGCAGCGGCGTGAGGCCTTGGGCGTCGGCGGCGTTGATGTTCGCGCCAGCGGCGAGCAAACGCGCGCAGACATCGGGCAGGCCCAGCGCGGCGGCCAGCATCAACACGGTCACGTCGCCGGGCAGGCGTTGTTCCAGCAGCGCGCCCGCGCCGAGCAGGCGATCGACGATGGCGAGTTGACGCATGCTCACCGCCGCCGACAGCGGCGTGGCGCCAGTGCGCGCGGCGAGTTTCGGATCGGCGCCACGCGTCAGCAGCAGTTCGACCACAGCGCGATGACCGCCGCCGGCCGCGCGAAGCAGCGCGCTGCAGCCTTGCGCGTCGGTGGTGTCGATGGCCAAGCCCAGATCGAGCAGACGGCGCACCGCATCGGCGTCCCCGACCATCGCCGCCTGCGGCAAGTCGCTCGCCCGCAGCGGACGTTTCGGCAGCGGCCACTGGCGCCAGTCCAGCCAATCGGCCAAATCGCGCCGGCCGCTGGCGAGCGCGACGCCCAGTGGGGTTTGTCCGTCGGCGGCGCGCACGTCCGGCGAGGCGCCGTGCAGGATCAATTGCTTCAGCACCGTCTCGCGGCGCAGCGCGGCGGCCAGATGCAGCGCGGTCATGCCGTGCTGGTCGCGCGCGTCCAGAGCGATGCCGATGTCGAGCAGGCGGGCGATCAAACGGTTCCAGCCCAGGCGCACCGCGAGCGGCAGCGGCGGGTCGCCGTTTCGCGAGGGTGCGAACGGGTCGGCGCCGCGGTCCAACATATCCAGCGCCAGCCGTTCCAGGCTGAGATCCGCGCGGTCGGCGGCGGCGCAGGCGGCGAGGAAACGCGCCAGTCCGCCGGCACCGGCGGGCGAGACACCGTGCCGCAGCAGGACGGAGACCGCGCCGGCCGCAGCCGGGCCTTGCGCCAGCCAGCCGAACAGCACGGTATCGGCCTGCGCTTCGCGCGCGTCGGGGTCGGCGCCGTGTCGCAGCAGCCAATCGATCCGCGCCTCGCCGGCGGGGTGGCCGTTGTCGTCGAACAGCGCCGTCAGCGCTTCGTTCGGCACCAAGGCGCGCCATTGCGCGGCGGCGGCCGGATCGCCGCGCTCCAAGGCTTCGCGCAGCAGTTCGAACGGCGGCCGGTCGGGCAGCGGAGCGTCGTCGTCGACGGTGTCGTCGTTGCGCAGGCTGGCCGGCAATTGCGAGGCCGGATCGATCGCCGCCACCAGCGCCCAACGGCCTGCGGCCGCGGCCACATCCGCCGCGCGACGGCCGTCGTCGTCGGCGCGTTCGGGGTCGACGCCGAGATCAAGCAAACCGCGAATCAAGGCCGGCGAGGGCGCATCGGCGAGGCAGGCCAACATCAGCGCATTACGGCCGTGGGCATCGACCGCTTGCGCATCCGCACGCGCCTCGGCCAGCGTGCGCGCCGCGCCGATCTGCGCGCCGCGGGCGGCTTCGAGAAACGGCGTGCGTTGGTCGTGATCGCGCGCCTGCACGTCGGCGCCGGCGCCGAGCAGAATGCCGACGATTTCGACGTGTCCGGCGTACGCCGCTTCGTGCAGCGCGCTGCGCCCGCGCGGGTCGCGCGCGTCGGCTTTCGCCTTGTGTTTGAGCAGTAGTTGCACGCCCGCGGGGTCGTCTTCATCGCCGCCGGCCGCCGCGTGCAGGGTCGGCACGCCGCCGACGGGTTCGGGCTTGGCGCCGCGTTCCAGCAAAAACCGGGCGAGCCGCCAATTGCCGGCGATGCAGGCCACCGCCAACGGCGACGCGCCTTCGCGGTTGAGCACGTCGATCTCCGCGCCGGCATCGCGCAGCAGCGCGGCCACGCCGGGGTCGGAACTGCGCGCGGCGTGGTGGAGCGGCGTATTGCCGTCGTGATCGGCCAAACGCGGGTCGGCGCCGTTGGTCAGCAGAGTCATCACCGCATCCGGGCGGCCGTGCCAACTATCGCGGGTGGCGGCGATCAGCGCGGTCATGCCGCCGTGACCGGCGTTGAGATCCACGCCGCGGCCGATCAAGCCGCGCAGCAAGCGCAGATCCGGCAGCACTGCGGCCAGCATCGCCAGATCGCGTTGATCGCGCGCATCGGCCGGCGGCAGCGCGTGCGGGTCGGCGCCGGCATCGAGCAGGGCCAGGGCGCGTTCGACCCGGCCGTTGCGGGCGGCGTCGTAGAGCGCGGTGTCGAAATCCTCGTCCTCGGCCGCGACCACCGCGTCCTCGGCCGATTCCGCAGAGGCTTCGTCCAGCAGCGCATCGGCGCTGTAGCGTTCCGGCGCGGGCAAGCGCTGCAGGCCCAGATGCGCCAGCGGCCAGATCGCCGCAGCGGCGCCCGCCCACCACCAGCGCGCGGCGCCGTCGATCAGGCCGGGCCACGCCAGCATCAGCGCCATCGACACCGGCGTCATCAGCAGCAGCGCAGCGCCCAAACCGATCCAGGCGCGGGTGTCGGTGTCGGCCAGCGCGGGCCAATGCGCGGCGATCCGTCCGGGTTCGCGTTCCATGCCACGCCACAGCGGCCATAAACGCCAGAAACCGAGCGTCAAACCGCCGACGACGGCGCTCAGGGCCAGAGCCGATCCCAAGCTGCGGCTCTGCGACAGCGCGCTCAGCGGCCATGCGACCAATGCCGCGCAGACCGCGAACGCCAACGCCCACAGCAAGGTCAGTTCGAGAAGCGCGCGCGTGTCGAGACGTTTCCATTGCACGCGCTCGCCGTGCCACGCGCGTACGCCCAAGGCCAGCACCGGCTGCGCCAACACGGCCGCGAACGCCGCGAACGCCGGCCCGAATCCCGCCGACAAGGCGATCGCGCCGCCGCCCAGAAACCAGGGCCAGGCGCGCGCCCGGGGGCTGGCGGTGTTCAGCGTCGACGTCGGCGCACCGGCATCATTGGCGAGGTCCGCGGCCGAGTCGGATGCGACGCCGCCCGATGAGGCGCCGACAGCGCTGCCCGACAGGAGATCGTCGTCCATGCGCGACGGATCAACCATCGGTGCCCCAATCCTCGGTCATCGGATCGAGTGCGGTCGCCGGCGTTTGTACGTAAAACCCGCGGCTCGCCAAATTCGTGCGCACCACGGCCGGGTCGGCCTGCGCCAGCTTGCGTTCCGGGGTCAGGGCCACGTCCAGGACGAAGCGCAAAGCGCCCAGGTGCGCGAGCAGCGCCGGCGGCACGCAGGCGAAGTCGTCGCGCGCGGCGAGGTAAACGAACGTGTCGGCCTTCCGCTGGCTCTTATAGACGTAGGCGTGCATGCGGGGCGTGGGGGATAAGTGCGCGAATTGTGCGCGAAAGCACGCTTCGGGGCCAGCGCGGCCCGTACGAGGTCGTTTGCGCGCAGCACGCTGGCGACGCGAAAAACGCGCAGGAAGCGCGCAAAAAACGACAACCCTTAACCCGCGTCGCCCGGTGGGCGCGTTTGGGAACCCCCGTCTTCGGCAGCGCCGGGACGACGGAAGGGCAGCACGCGCCCGCGTTCCTCGTCCGCCGACGGCTCCGGACGGTGCCACAACACCGGCACATCGTCGGGTTTGGGCATTTCCAATTCGTCGAAAACGGGCGAAGTCTCGTCTTCGTCGTCCCAGCTATAGCGTTTGCGCGGCGGCAGCGGGTCGCGGCTTTGCAGCCAATACGCGGCGAGCACGCCGCCGATCGCACCGCCCAAGTGCGATTGCCAGGACACGCCCGGCTCCTGCGGCAAAATCGTCAGCAGCATGCCGCCGTACAGGAAGAACGCGATCATCGCCGCGGCGATCGACGGCCGGTCGCGGCGCAGCAGACCCAACACGAAGATCAGGAACATCAGGCCGTGGGTCACGCCACTGGCGCCCAGATGGAAA
This sequence comes from Lysobacteraceae bacterium, assembly GCA_017990865.1. Classification (GTDB taxonomy): domain Bacteria; phylum Pseudomonadota; class Gammaproteobacteria; order Xanthomonadales; family Xanthomonadaceae; genus Lysobacter_I. The sequence goes on along the minus strand of JAGNNB010000020.1, from coordinate 8,731 downwards.
CTGCCCGGCTCGCCGAGACCCCAGGCGCCCAGACCCGAGCCCAGCCACAGCAGCGGCAGCGATGCGACCGTGGCCCGCGGATACACCGTGCCGGCGAGGGTGCCGAGCATCAGCAACGCGCCGGCGTTGGCCGCCAAATGTTCGAACGAGCCGTGCAGCAGCGGCGCGGTCAGCAGCCCGAGCAAGCCCGGCACTTGCCGCGCCGCCACCGCGAAGGGCCGCACGTCTTCGCCCTGCTGCAGAAAAAAGATCGCCGCCAACAACAAGACGAACGCCAGACTCGCGTTCAGCGCGAGCAGGAACCGACGCCGGTCCGACGTGCGCTGGTCGGGGGTATCGGGAACGTCCTCGGGCGTGTGCAATCGCATCACAGGTCAGTGGAGCCGGAAGGGCGGCGGATCAAGGGCTTCGGGTGCGCTTCGCGAGAAAGGAGGTCGGCACGGAGCGTTCCGCGCCGACGGATCGGGCCACCGTTCAAAAGAACAGAGTCAAGAGTTCGAGCAATCCCGACAGCAGATCCATGCCGTCCACCACCGTCGCGCTGCGGCGTTTGCCCGGGCTGTTCGAGCAACCGATCAGCACTGCGACGAACGCAGCGGCGAACATCAGGAAGAGCAGGATCGATGCATGCGATCGGAAAAACGTCGCGACGGCCGAACACGCGGCGGCCATCGCCTCAGGCCCCGTGCGCAGGTTTCGCCGGCCGCAGCAGACTCAGCGCCACCGTCGCGGCGATCGTCGCCGCCACCACGCCCAACGACCACAGGATCGGAATCTTGTAGACGTCGATCAGCAGCATCTTCGCGCCGATGAAGATCAACACCGCCGCCAAACCGTAGGGCAGCAAATGAAAGCGATCGGCCATGCCCGCGAGCAGGAAGAACATCGCGCGCAGGCCCAACACCGCGAACACGTTCGATGTGAGCACGATGAACGGGTCGGCCGTGATGGCGAAGATCGCCGGAATCGAATCGACCGCGAAAATCAGATCGGTCACGCCGATCAGCACCACCACCGCGAACAGCGGCGTGTACCAGCGTTTGCCGTCCTTGCGTACGCTCAACGCGGTGCCGTGATAGTCCGAGGTCAACGGCAGATGGCGGCGCATCCACTTGAGGATCGGATTCTTCTCCAGGTCCGGCGCCTTGCCGGCGGCGATCAGCATCTTGATGCCGGTCAGCACCAGAAACAGGCCGAAGACATACAGAATCCAGTGGAATTTCGCCAACAAAAACGCGCCGGCGAAAATCATGATCGCGCGCAAGACAATGGCGCCGAGTACGCCGATCACCAGCACTTTCTGCCGCTGCTCTTCCGGCACCGCGAAGTAGGTGAACAGCATCAGGAACACGAAGATGTTGTCCACCGCCAGCGATTTCTCGACCAGATAGCCGGTGAGGAATTCCAGACCGATGCGATTGCCGGCCACTTCGCCGAATGCGCCGACCGCGTACCACCACAGCCCGACGTTGAACGCCAGCGCCAGCGCGACCCAGCCGATGCTCCAGAACAGCGCTTCCTTGAACGTGACTTTATGCGGCCCGCCGTGGCGCATCAGCACCAGATCGACCAACAGCGCGACGACGACGAGCGCGCCGAACGCGCCCCACAACAACGGACTTCCGATGGTTTGCATGATGGCTCCCGAATGCCGAAACGAAAAACGCCCAACCGCAGGGCTGGGCGTCGCGTTCGGCTCGGAGCGGGCGCTTGGACAGCGTGCGCTTCGAGAAGGGACGGACCTTCGCCATGCGGCGAAGGTCTCGCTCGCAACCGCGACCTGTCGGTCGGGTTGCCGTGCGGCCGGAGCGGGCGATGCCTACTCGTATTGACGACCGCAGCGTTCGGGAGCTACTCCCCTTCGCCGCGGATTGTTCGGGAAAGGCCCGGGCAGGTCAACCCCGATACAATGCGAAAATGAACGCACCGTTGCCGAACGCACCCCAAACCCCGTTGCCCACCGTCCATCTCAAGAACGCCTGGACCTCCCGGCACCCTTGGATTTTCCAGAAACTCGTCGAAAAACCGGCGCAAAAACCCAAACCCGGCAGTCTTGTCGAAGTGATCGGCAACGACGGCGTGTGGACCGGTCGCGGGTTCTACAACGGCCATTCGCGGATCGCGATCCGACTGTTGGAACGCGACCCCGACGTGCCGGTCGATCAAGCGTGGTTCGCCGCGAAGATCGGCGAAGCGGTGCGTTTGCGCCGCGAAACGTTGAAATTGGACGAGGTCAGCGACGCCTGGCGCGTGGTTCACAGCGAGGGCGACGGGCTCAGCGGTTTGGTGGTGGATCGTTACGGCGATCTGGTCGTCGTCGAATATTTCAGCGCCGGCATGTTCCGTTATCGCGAGTGGATCTACGCGGCTTTGCGCGAGCAGTTCCCGGGTTGTCGCTTCCATGCGTTCGCCGACGAGCATGTGCAGAAGCAGGAAAGTTTCGACTTCAGAGGCACCGAACCGGCCGCGCCCGCGACCATCACCGAATACGGCATCAAATTCCGAGCCGATCCGGCCGGCGCGCACAAGACCGGCTTCTTCGCCGACCAGCGCGAAAACCGGCAATGGCTGTCGCAGCAGTGCGCCGGCAAGCGCGTGCTGGATTTGTGCTGCAACACCGGCGGTTTCGGCGTCTACGCCGCGGCGCGCGGCGCGAGCGAAGTGGTCGGCATCGATATCGACGAAGCGGTGATCGAGATCGCAAAAGCCAACGCGAAGCTCAATATGCCGTTCGAAAACGGCGCGCGTCTGCGTTTCGTGCAGGCAGATATTTTTCCGTGGCTGCGCGATGCGGCGAACAACGGCGAGCGTTTCGATGTGGTGATTCTCGACCCGGCGAAAATGACCCGCGATCGCGAGCAGGTGATTCCGGCGCTGAAAAAATATCTCGACATGAACAAACTGGCGATGGGCGTGGTGAAGCCCGGCGGTTTATTCGCGACCTTCTCCTGCACCGGTTTGGTGAGCGAGGAACAATTCCTCGACATGCTGCGCCGCGCCGCGTTCTACGCCGGCCGCACCGTGCAGGTGCTGAAAGTGGCCGGCGCCGGCGCCGATCACCCGTGGCTCACCGATGTGCAGGAAAGCCGGTATCTGAAAGCGGTGTTCTGCCGCATGGTGGATTGAGCGTGAGAGCGATCCGCAAGCGCACTTCGCTGTGCTGGGGGATGACGATGTCGATGCTGCTGCTGTCCGCGATGGCCTTCGCGCAGGATGTCGATCTCGCGAAGCGACATCGTGCGGACGGCAATCCCTGGGTCGGAAAAACGGTGCCCGACGTGCTGCGCGTCGATCAGATCGAACGCATCGTCCTGACCCGCGCGATCACCAGCGCGCCGCCGGAGATCGATCTTGGCAATATCCGACGCATGCTCGACAGCACGCGCACGCTGCAACCGCGATCGGCCGCCGCATCGCTGATGCCGCCGCTCGGCGGAAACAGAGACGCCATCTGGGAGGCGCTGATCCTCACGCGCTCGGGCGAGGCGATCCGTTTCGTCGCCGATAACGAATGGATCTGCTTGATCGGCACCGCAGGCGAGGGTTGCTATCGGCAAGCGCGCGACTGAGGGCGTGCGCTTAGTCTCCGCCGCAGCCCCCGCCGCAGCCGCTATCGCCACCGCCATCGCCGCCGTCTCCACCGCCGCCATCGCCATCGCCCAACCCGTCGGTGGTGCCGTCGAAGGAGCTGTCGCTCATGTCGGCGGCGCATTGCGAACCGCCGCCGCCGTCGGTGCGGTCGCGGATGCCGCCGCAATCCAGCGCGTAATGGAAACCGTCGGCCAGCGCGAGTTGCGTGTCCAGCGCGAACAGCAGCGGCAGGCGGCTCGCCTTGCGCGGGTCGATGCCTTCGAGTTTGCAGGTGTGCCACCACACCCGGCGCAGGCCGACGTTGCGGTCGTAGGCTTTCGACAAGACCACCGCGGGCGTGTGATGCAGGAAGCGACCGAAGGCCTTGTCGCAGAAGGCTTGATAGTGGCGGGTGTAGAGGATGAATTCGTGCCACAACTCGTCGGCGGCTTGCGAAGGCATCGACACCGGTTTGTAGCCGCTGCGCAGATACGCCGCGAAAAAGTCGCGCAGCGCGCGTTCGAGCAAGGGGAACTGCTTCGGATCGATGTCCGGGCGCCGGCGGCGCAGTTTGTCGAAGAGGCCGGGCGGTAGCGCTGCTTCGCGCACATGCCGCATCCGTACGATTTTCTGGCGGACTCTCCATGCGACGAGGGCGATCATGGAGAACACGATGGCGAACGGGACAACTTCGATGGGCCTCATAGGTGCGCACGCTCCGATTGGCTTTGAAGTGCGCCAAGTCTAATGTCGAAATGGTGACAAATTAATGTCAACTGTCATCGAGAAGAAACTTTTTTGTTTGTAGATGGTGTTCCCACAATCTATTTTTTGCCCATAAGCGCCGTTTCAGGTATCTATCCGGCAAAACTGTAGGCCTATAACTTTGATCGAGAACTCTCATCAATCTTCACTTTCCGCAATCTGGCTATCGGGCAAATTAACAATAAATTTTGCGCGTTCTAGTAATTCGTCGTAGGTAATTATTTCGATATTCCTTAAGTTTCGACGAAAAAGCTCTATCGTTTTCAACTTGATCGATTTTTCAAGATCGCTTCCGTCTACTGCACTTAGTAAACCAACGACCAAAATACATTCCACGTCATGAGATGCTTCAACTATCCTTTTGCCAGTAGTGGAGTATTGGGTTTTATTGCTCTCGATTTCCCAATTTGCCTTTTGGGCGAGGATTTGACTTACAGAATCGGTAAGATCGCTAGAAATACTCCAAGAGTCTGATCTATTTTTTCTTGATTTGAATAGTTTTGTGTCAGGTTTTTTTAACTCAATTAATTTAGTAAAACGAGAGTCACCCAATAAAAAATCAACAACAACGTCGCCTTTCCCATCAATACCGCCTTTCCCAACCCTAGACTCCCTTTGCAAAATGCGAAGATATCTGTACTTCAATCCATAACCAAAAATCCATTCGTTCCTCTCAAAAAAAGATTGCCAAGTCTTTTCCTGGTAACTTTTCTTTCCATAGAGCATTTCTTCAAAGATTTTTAATGCTTCTTTTCTTCCTAAAATCGTGTTTATATCACTGCTAGAAAGTCTATTTGTTACAATATGTTTGATTGAATTAACGACAGCATCATTGCTGAAATATTCCATCATTTGGATAAGCTGGTCTGGGCTAGTTGTGACCTCTAAAAATTTTTCGTTTGACGGAGGTCTTTTTTTGCGTATAAAACTATATGCGCTTAAATGATCATAGAGCCTAAAAATATCCTTTAGTTCTATGTTGCAAGTAAATGCTGGCGTTCCGTTATTTTTGTCGTACGCATAAAAAGCACCTTTGAAAAGTGCTGGGTTCCCGATTTCCGAGTCTGCTCCGGAAAAATTAAAGACAAGCTTGTACCTTGGGTCGCCATCGATCTCGAATTTATGATCAATGCTCATGATGGGCTTAGATTTTGCAGATTACAAAAGCGTAACCTTCCCATTGAGAGTTATATTTTTCAGATGGTTTAAATTTCATTGAATTATTCAGTAGCTTGATATCGCTAAGCTCTTCGATATCGAACATCCTAAAGCTTGGAAATTCTTGTCCACTGTCGCTAACCCCATCGGTTTGAACAATATGAACCTTGGTAGAGTCGCTGCCATCCTTGCGCTTAATAATGAAAACAGCATGGGGATTTCCAATCCGCTTCCCCGGTGTCTTGCCAGATTTGTTATATTCAAATTCAATCGGTTGAAGGTTTTTAATAGCAGATTGAAGAATATCTAAAGACATACTGCCTCCATGGCATAACAATCGAAACCAGAATATCCCCGGCGGCGGGGTGCTGGGGGTGCAAGGATTATCACACTTTTTGAGACGAAGGGGGCTCCGCTAGACTAGAACCTATGAACGACACATACCTTCTCCTCTTATTGCTTTTGATCGCCGTCGCGGTCGCGCTGGTGCTGCTGATTCTATTGTTGCTGCGCAAACCCGACACCGCGTTGGAGCGCCTGCGCGACCGCGTCGAAGCCGCGCTGCGCGAGGAACAACGCGCCGGGCGCGGCGAGCTGCGCGCGCAGCTCGACAGTCTCGCGATCGGCCAGAGTCAGCGGATCGAAGCCTTCGGGCGCAGCCTGGACGATCTGACCGCGCGCACCGATTCGCGCCTGGACGAACTGCGCATCGCGCTCAACGACGACGCGCACAAGGCCCGCACGGAATCGGCGACGCGGCAACAGCAATTCGCCGACGGCCTCGGCGTGCAATTGCGCGAATTGACCGATCGCAACGAGCAGCGCCTGGGCGAACTGCGCGCGACGTTGGAGCAGAAACTCGCCGACCTGCAGCGCAGCAACGAAGAGAAACTCGAACGCATGCGCGAGACCGTCGACGAGAAGTTGAAGACGACGCTCGAAACGCGCTTGACCGAGAGCTTCGGCAACGTCGCGCAGATGTTGGCGCAGGTGCATCAAGGCCTGGGCGACATGAACAAACTGGCCGCGGATGTCGGCGGCCTGCAACGCGTGCTGACCAACGTGAAAAGCCGCGGCGTGTTCGGCGAAGTGCAGTTGGCGGCGCTGCTGGAACAGGTGTTCGCGCCGGATCAGTACGCGGCCAACGTCAAGACCGTGCCGGGCTCGAAGGGCTTCGTGGAATTCGCGGTGAAATTCCCCGGCAACGACGGCGAAGGCCCGGTGTGGCTGCCGATCGACGCCAAATTCCCGCGCGAAGATTACGAACGTCTGCTCGATGCGCAGGAGCGCGGCGATGTGGACTCCGCGCGCCTCGCGGGCGACGCGCTGGAACGACAAGTGCGCAAACAGGCGAAGGAGATCCGCGAGAATTACGTCGCGCCGCCGCACACCACCGAATTCGCGATTCTGTTCCTGCCGACCGAAGGTTTATACGCGGAGGTATTGCGTCGCCCGGGTCTGGTGGAAGCGCTGCAGCGCGATCAACGCATCGCGGTGGCCGGGCCGACGACCTTGCTGGCGCTGATGACCAGTTTCCAGATGGGTTTCCGCACGCTCGCGATCCAGGAGCGTTCCAGCGAAGTGTGGCGCACGCTCGGCGCGGTGAAGAGCGAGTTCGGTAAGTTCGGCGACGCGCTGGACGCGGTGAAGAAGAAGTTGGACGAAGCCAGCGGCAAGATCGAAGAAACCAGCCGACGCAGCCGCGTGTTGACGCGCAAATTGCGCGACGTGGAATCGCTGCCGATGCTCGACGCGCAAAAGCTGCTGGGCGATGCGGCGGCGGACGAGTCGGACGAAGACGCCTGAAGCTCGAATTCCACGAGCCTCTGTAGAGCGGAGCGAAGCTCCGCTGAAGCGGTACCGGTAAACGCCACAGCGGAGCTTCGCTCCGCTCTACATGGGAAAATTCGGGATTCAGCGGAGCTTCGCTCCGCTCTACGGATCGTTTTTCGGGGTTCGTTATCGAACGATGACGTGTTCGACGATCGGCCCCGGTCGCGCGTAACGCCACGCCACAAGCACCGCGCTCGCCAACAGCGCCGCTGCGATCAGGAACGCGATGCCGGGCAGATGCATCGGCGCGTGCGGGCCTATGAAATAGCCGAAGGAACTGGCGAAGAGCAGCGGCGCGACGATGCCCGCGAGCGAAATCAAACTGCTCATCGCGCCTTGGATGCGGCCCTGCATCTGCGGTTCCACTTGCTGCGTGATCAGCGCTTGGCACGCGGGCGCGGCGATCGCCCACAGCGCGCTGATCGGCAGACCGAGCATGAACACCCAACCTTGTCCGGCGAAGCCGTAGATCACGAAGCCGATCACGCCGCAGCTCAAGCCGAACAGCACGGCGCGGCGTTCGCCCATCGCTTTGACCAATTTACCGACCAGGATCGCGTTGACGATCACGCTGAACACGCCGACCACGGCCAGCACGTAACCGGCCTGTTTCTCTTTCCAACCGAAGCTGGCGTCGGCGTACAGCACGAAGGTGCTGGGATACACGTAATGCGCGAAGTTGGCGATGAACACCACCGCCACCAAGCCCCAGATTTGCGGGTAATTGCGCAACAGTTTGACGCCGCCCATCGGTTTGGCGTGCGACCAATCGAAGGTGGCCGAGCGGCGTTCCTTCGGCAACGATTCGGGCAACACGAACAGGCCGTACAGGAAATTCAGCAGCGCCAATGCCGCCGAACACCAGAACGGCAGGCGCTGATCGACATCGCCGAGCACGCCGCCGAGCAGAGGCCCGAGGATGAAGCCCAAACCGAAGGCGGCGCCGAGCATGCCGTAGCTTTTCGCGCGGTCTTGCGGCGCGGTGATGTCGGCGATGTAAGCGTTCGCGGTGGTGAAGCTGGCCGAGGTAATGGCCGACAGGATGCGGCCGACGAACAGCCATGCCAGGTTCGGCGCCAGCGCCATGAACACGAAATCCAGGCCCAAACCGAGGCACGAGATCAGGATCACAGGGCGCCGGCCGAAACGGTCGGACAAGGCGCCTTGCACCGGTGCGCTGAAAAACTGCACCACGGCGAAGGCGAAACTGAAGATGCCGGTCCAGTACGCCGCAGCGGAGGTATCGCCGCCGACGAAGTCTTCCACCAAATGCGGCAGCACCGGAATGATCACGCCGAACGCCAGCACGTCGATCAGGATGGTGATGAAGATGAACGCGAGCGCGGCGCGTCGGCCGGCGGCGGTCGGTGCGGAGGATGTAGTCACGGTGGGGGGCGAAGCGACA
>JAGNNB010000308.1 GCA_017990865.1 Lysobacteraceae bacterium | reverse complement strand
GCATCAGGATCGTGACGCGGCCGTCGCGGCTGGTCAGTCCGGCGGTGGCGTCGTCGGAGCCGTTCGGGTTGGCCGGATAATCGATCGCGGGGCGGCCGTCGTTGGCGACGTAGCGCAAGGCCGCCGTGGCCGCGATGCGGTCGGCGGGGCTCGCGAAACTCGCGCGGCCCTCGCCGTGGGCGATCGCCACCGGAATACGCGAACCGGCCATGCCCCGGAAGAACAGCGACGGCGAATCGATCACTTCCAGCAGCCCGAAACGGGCTTCGAACTGCTCGCTGCGATTGCGCAGGAACCGCGGCCAATGCTCGGCCCCCGGAATGATGTCCTTGAGCTGCGACAGCATTTGGCAACCGTTGCATACGCCGAGCGCGAAGGTGTCGGGCCGCGCGAAGAACGCGGCGAAGTCCTCGCGCAGCGCGGCGCGTTCGAGAATCGAGGTGGCCCAACCGCGCCCGGCGCCCAACACGTCGCCGTAGCTGAAGCCGCCGCAGGCCGCGAAGCCGTCGAAGTCGCGCAGCGCGACGCGGCCAGCTATCAAATCGCTCATGTGCACATCGATCGCGGCGAAACCGGCGCGGTCGAAGGCCGCGGCCATTTCGATCTGGCCATTGACGCCCTGCTCGCGCAGGATCGCGACGCGCGGCTTCGCGTCGAGCTTGAGATAAGGCGCGGCGATATCTTCCGCGGGGTCGAAGCTCAACTTGGGCTGCAAACCCGGCGCGTCGAAACGGCGGGCCGCGGCGTGTTCCTGATCGACGCATTCGGGGTTGTCGCGCAGACGCTGCATCGCGTGCGTCGTCGACCACCACGCATCGAACAACGCCTCCCAGCGCCATTCCGCCAGCGTTTGGCCCTCGCGCGTCACCCGCACGGTCGGCGCCGTGGTCGGCCGCGCGATGCGTTGCGCGCATTCGATCAAGCCGTGTTCTGCGACCAGGTCGGCGAATTCCGCGCGATCCTCGTCGGCGATCTGCACCACCGCGCCCAGTTCTTCGCAGAACAGCGTGCGCACCGGGTCGCCGCCCCATTCGTCGAGCGAAATATCGAGTCCGAGATGCGAGCAGAACGCCATTTCGCACAGCGCGGCGAACGCGCCGCCGTCGGAGCGGTCGTGATACGCGCGAATCAACCCGCGTTCGCGCGCGTCGCGAATCAAACCGAACAAACCGCGCAGAAGCTCCGGATCGTCCAGATCGGGCACCGCGAATTCGCCCTCGCGTTCGCTGCCGCGACGCCCGCCGAAACCGTCGTAGCACTGCGCCAACACCGAGCCGCCCAAGCGCTTGCGCCCGGCGCCCAAGCCGATCAACCACAGTTCGGTCTCGGCCCCGCGCGACAACAGCGGCGTGAGTTGCGTCCGCGCATCGCGCACCGGCGCGAACGCGGTGACGATCAACGAAACCGGCGATACCGTTTTGCGATGTCCGCCGTCGCTCGACCATTGCGCCTGCATCGACAGCGAATCCTTGCCCACCGGGATGCTCAGATCGAGTTCAGGGCACAGTTGCAAACCCACCGCGTTCACCGCATCGAACAGTTTGGCGTCTTCGCCCGGATGTCCGGCCGCGGCCATCCAGTTCGCGGACAGTTTGATCTGCGCGAGCGTTTCCATCGGCGCCGCGATCAGATTGGTGATCGCCTCGCCCACCGCCATCCGCGCGGCGGCGGCGGCGTCGATCAAGGCCAGCGGCGTGCGCTCGCCGATCGCCATCGCTTCGCCGACGAAACTGTCGAACCCCGACAACGTGATCGCGCAATCGGCCACCGGCATCTGCCAGGGCCCGACCATCTGATCGCGCGCGGTCAAACCGCCGACCGAACGGTCGCCGATCGTCACCAAAAATTGTTTCGACGCGACGGTCGGATGCGCGAGCACGCGCAAACCGGCTTCATGCAGATCGATCGCCCCGTCTTCCAGCGTCGGCCACTGCGCGGGCGCGACGCGACGCGTGTCGCGATGCATCTTCGGCGCCTTGCCGAACAGCAGGTCCATCGGCATGTCGATCGCGTGGCGACGGGAATGGGGAATGGGGAATGGGGAATCGTCAGAAGCGACGATCGCGTTTTCGCGATTCCCGATTCCCGATTCCCGATTCCCGGGCTCGGTAGCGCCATATCCCACGATCAACCGTTCTTCCGCCGTCGCCGTGCCGACCACCGCGAACGGGCAGCGCTCGCGTTCGCAAATCGCCGCGAACGTCGGCAGATCGGTCTGCGCCACGCCCAGCACATAACGTTCCTGCGATTCGTTGCACCACAATTGCATCGGCGACAGCGACGGATCGTCGCTCGGCACTTTCGCCAGATCGATGACGCCGCCCACACCCGAATCGTGCAGCAATTCGGGAATCGCATTCGACAACCCGCCCGCGCCCACATCGTGGAACCACAGGATCGGGTTGCGCTCGGCCATCGCGACGCAGCGGTCGATCACTTCCTGGCAGCGCCGCTCCATTTCCGGGTTGTCGCGCTGCACGCTGGCGAAATCCAGCGCTTCGGCGCTTTCGCCCGAGGCCACCGAACTGGCCGCGCCGCCGCCGAGGCCGATCAACATCGCCGGACCGCCGAGCACGATCACCGCATCGCCGGGCGACAAGGATTTTTTGGCGACCAACGGGCGGTCGATCGCGCCCAAACCGCCGGCCAACATGATCGGTTTGTCGTAGCCGCGAACCACGGCCGGCGACGCCGCGTCTTCGCGCGCTTCGACGGTTTCGAATGCGCGGAAATAGCCCAGCAGATTCGGCCTACCGAATTCGTTGTTGAATGCGGCCGCGCCGAGCGGGCCGTCGAGCATGATCTCCAACGCCGACGCCATGCGCGGATTCAGCGGGCGCGGCGCCTCCCATGGCTGCGGCAGCGTCGGAATGCGCAGATGCGAAACGCTGAACCCGCACAAGCCCGCCTTCGGCTTACCGCCGCGGCCGGTCGCGCCTTCGTCGCGGATCTCGCCGCCCGCGCCGGTGGAGGCGCCGGGAAACGGCGAAATCGCGGTCGGATGGTTATGCGTTTCGACCTTGATGCAGAACGCGCTGGGCGTTTCGGCTTCGGCGCGATACCGCAAGGTCGCCGGATCGGGACGAAAGCGTTTCGCCGCGTAGCCTTCGACCACCGCCGCGTTGTCGCTGTACGCCGAGAGCGTGTGCGCCGGCGTCTGCGCATGCGTGTGTTTGATCATCTTGAACAGCGACAGCGCACCGCCGTTCATCGTTTCGTTGCGGCCGTCGATGGTCCACGTCGCATTGAAGATCTTGTGCCGGCAATGTTCGGAATTGGCCTGCGCGAACATCATCAGTTCGATGTCGTGCGGGTCGCGCCCGAGTTCGCCGTAGCGCGCGCGCAGGTACTCGATTTCGTCCTCCGCCAGCGCCAAACCCAAGCGCGCGTTCGCCTCCGGCAGCGCATCGCGCGAAACGACTTCCAGTGCGCCGGCCGACAGCGCGGCGAACAAGGCCTCGCCCTGCGCGGCGTCGCTCAGCAGCGACTGCGTCATCGGGTCGTGCAGCATCTTGCCCAGCGCGGCCTGCGTCTCGGGCGGCGACGGCCAGCCGATCAGATCGATCCTTGTGCCGCGCTCCACGCGCTTGACCGGCAAACCGGCGCCGCGCAGCAGTTCGCCGGCCTTGCTCGCCCACGGCGAGAGCGTGCCCAACCGGGGCGCCACGAATCGCGAGACCGCGCCTTCGGCGAGCGGCTGGGGCTGCGGATCGGCTTCGAGAATGCGGCCCAGGACGCCCGCATCGGGGATTTCGCCGGACTGCGGTTCGATCCAATACACGGACCAAGCGCCGACGATGCGCAACTCGGGGGCGAGAGATTGCAGGCGGGCTTCGAGCCGCTCGCGGCGGAACGGCGATAGGGCCGGATGGCCCTCGAGGACGATCATGTCCGGCATTGGGAGTGACGCGGGGCCGGAATTGTAGCGGATCGGGGCGGCCCGGGCGGGGTCGAACGCAGCGCCGGGCACCCGTCGCACCGCAGAACGCCCGCGCGTATATCGATCCTCGGTTTACGCCCCGATGTTCCGCACAGCCTCGGCGGCGGCGAGCGCAGAGGCGATGCGCTGGAGGTTCGCGCAGACGCCGTCCGTGCAAAAGCTCTGTTATTGTTCGCCACCATACGGCAGCGTACCGTTCAGGCGGCGCTGCGACCGAGCACGATCAAGGCAATCACGATCGAGACACCTGCCGCCGAACCGTTTCCGCTCTCGCGCTTCCATCATCGTTGATCCAGGAGGGATATCCATGCGTCGTCGTACGAGCATCCGATTCATCGCGTTATTGCTGTTTTTGGCCGCGTTCGGCGCACTGCCGGCGCAAGCGCAATCGACCTACACCCGAACCCAATACCCGATCGTGCTGGTGCACGGACTGTTCGGTTTCGACTCCGTTCTCGGCGTCTACGATTACTGGTACGGCATCGGCGATGAGC
>JAGNNB010000307.1 GCA_017990865.1 Lysobacteraceae bacterium | reverse complement strand
CTGGCGGCGCTGTGCTGGAACCTTGCGCAAGCCAATGAAATCAACACCTTGCAAGTCAGCGCCGACGCCACCGGCACGCGCGCCGAACTGCAACTGCCCGCCGAGCCGACCTACAAGGCGTTCGCGCTGCGGGGGCCCGACCGTTGGGTGATCGACGTGTCGGGGATCGATGCGGGCAAGCCGCTGCGTCTGCCCGCACCCGCCGGTTTGATCAAAGCCGTCCGCACCGGCCGTCCCGCCGCCGACACCCTCCGCATCGTTTTCGACTTGGCTTCACCGATGGCGGCACCGAAGCCGCGTATCGAAACCGCCGCCTCCGGCGTCCGTTTGGTGTTCGAGTGGCCGGGACAGCCAGCGGCGAGTGCGCCGCAGGCGAGCACAATCCAAACGAGCGCATCTCAAGCGAACCCACCGCAAGCGGGCGCCATCGCGTCCGCTGCGGCCGGCCATTCGGCCACGGCGTCGCCATCCCCGAATCTCGCATCGACGGCGACCGCGCCCAAGCCGACGACCGTCGCGACGAAGCCGATCGAAGCCGTTCCGGGCTCCGGCCCCATCGTCGCGGTCGCTCCGACCGGCGGTTCGGTCGCGCAGACCGCTGCACAGACCTCCGCCCAGACCTCGCCGCCGCCTTCGACAACGATTCCGAAGCCGCCGCCGTCCGCGACGGTGCCCGCCTCGACGCAACCGGCGGCAACGCTTCCAACCCCTTCAGTCGCGCAGGGCACCACCAAGCCCGCAACGGCGACCGCAGCCATTGCGTCACCGACGACTGCACCGCCGCCGACATCCGCAACTCTGCCGCCGATGCCCATGCCGCGCGGTCTGAGCGGGCGTCCGCTGATCGTCGCGATCGACGCCGGACACGGCGGCCAGGATCCGGGCGCGATCGGGCCGACCGGCAAGCGCGAGAAAGACGTGACCCTAGCGATCGCGCGCGAATTGGCGCGTCAGATCAACGCCACGCCGGGTTTGAAAGCGGTGTTGACCCGCGATACCGACATGTTCCTGCCGCTGCCGCGACGCACCCAGCTCGCGCGTCAGGCCAAGGCCGATATGTTCGTGTCGATCCATGCCGATGCCGCGGAAAATCGCGCGGCGAAAGGCTCGTCGGTCTACGTACTTTCTTTGCGCGGCGCCTCCTCGAAGCGCGCGCGTTGGTTGGCGGATAAGGAAAACGCGGCCGATCTGATCGGCGGGCACCCGGTGCCCGAAGCCAACAACACGCTGACCTCGGTCTTGCTCGACCTGACCCAGAGCGGGCAGATGCGCGCGTCGGAAAGCGCCGCCGCGCACGTGTTGGATGGCCTGAAAGGCGTCGGCTACAACCACAAACCGCATATCGAACGCGCCAATTTCTCGGTGCTGCGCACGTCGGACATGCCGGCGATGTTGGTCGAGACCGCGTTCATCTCCAATCCGGACGAAGAAAAGCGCTTGACCGACCCGGCGTATCAACGGAACTTGGCGCGCGCGGTGCTGGCCGGTGTGGACACCTATTTCCAGCGCCAGCCGCCGCCCGGCACGCTCTACGCCGCGCGCGCGAAGGCCGCCGAAGCCACGAAGCAGACCGACGCGCCCGTCGTGGTGGCGAAGGCGGCAACGGCCACCACGGGCGGCAGCCCGGAATAAGCGCTGGAGCGACGGCGCGACCCAGCCTTCTCGGTCTGGTCTTCGCGAGCACGTGGTCGCGAGCGCGTCGTCGCGACGCCCGAGCCGGTATCATCGCGCTTGGTTTCTTCAGATTGCGCCGACGAAGCGGCGCTTTTCGTTGCGATGAGCATTCGCCAACTGCCCGACACTCTGATCAATCAAATCGCGGCCGGCGAGGTGATCGAACGCCCCGCGTCCGTGGTCAAGGAGTTGGTCGAGAACGCGCTCGACGCCGGCGCCAAACGCATCGAGATCGATCTGGAAGAAGGCGGCGTGCGCTTGATCCGGGTGCGCGACGACGGCGGCGGCATCGCGGCGGACGAATTGCCGTTGGCGGTGTCGCGGCACGCCACCAGCAAAATCGCCTCGCTCGACGATCTGGAAGCGGTGGCGACGCTCGGCTTCCGCGGCGAAGCCTTGCCGTCGATCGCGTCGGTCAGCCGTTTTCTGCTCGCCTCGCGCCGCGGCGACGACGACCACGGCAGCGCGTTGCAAGTGGACGGCGGCCGCGTCGGCGAGATCGCGCCGAAAGCGCAGGCGCTCGGCACCACGGTCGAAGTGCGCGATCTGTTCTACAACGTGCCGGCGCGGCGTAAGTTCCTGCGCGCCGAGCGCACCGAACTGGGCCATATCGAAGACTGGTTGCGTCAGCTCGCGTTGGCGCGCCCCGATGTGGAATTGCGCGTCTCGCATAACGGAAAACCGCTGCGTCGCTACAAGCCAGACGGCCAGAATGCCTTGTTTTCCTGCGATCGTCTGACCGAAACCTTGGGCGAGGAGTTTCTCGCGCATGCGCTGCAGGTCGATCGCACCGCGTTCGTCAGCGAAGGCGGCGTACCGCTGCGGCTAAGCGGTTGGATCGCGCAACCGGCGTATTCGCGCGCCAGCGCCGATCAGCAATTCCTCTACGTCAACGGCCGCGCGGTGCGCGATCGAAGCGTCGCGCATGCGGTGAAGCAGGCCTACGCCGATGTGCTGTTTCACGGACGTCAACCGGCGTACGTGCTGTTTCTCGAAGTCGATCCGCGTCGCGTCGACGTGAACGTGCATCCAGCGAAACACGAAGTGCGTTTTCGCGACGCGCGCACGATCCACGATTTCGTCTACCGCACGCTGCAGACGGTGCTGGCCGAAACGCGCGCGGGTGCGGAAGCGGGAGCGAGCGAGGCCGATCGCGCGCAATCCGGCGCTGTCGTCGGTTTCGCGAACGATGCCGCCGCTTCGCGCGCATCCTCGTTCGCCTGGCAGCGGCCGGCGGCGCAATCCGGTTTGGGTTTGCGCGTGGAAGAAGCCCGTGCGGCTTACGGCGTGTTGTACGGCGGCGCATCGTCGGCGTCGCTCGCGGCCGATGCGCCGTTCGCGGTTACGGCGTTCTCGCCGCGCGATGCGGCGGACGCAAGCGGCGCGTCGTTCGCGCCCGCGCAGGACGGCGACATCCCGCCGCTCGGCTACGCCATCGCGCAGTTGCACGGCATCTATATTTTGAGCGAATCGGCCGACGGTTTGATCGTGGTGGACATGCATGCCGCGCACGAACGCATCGGCTATGAAAAACTGAAAGCCGCGCACGACAGCGAAGGCCTGCGCATGCAGCCGCTGTTGGTGCCGCAAACCTTGTCCGTGGCCGAACGCGAGGCCGATGTCGCCGAGCGCGAAGCCGACACGCTGGCGGGGCTCGGTTTCGATGTCGGTCGCGCCGGACCGCAGAGCCTGATGCTGCGCGGCGTTCCCGCGCTGTTGGCGCACGGCGATGTCGAGGCGCTGCTGCGCGATGTGCTCGGCGATTTGCGCGAATACGGCGAAAGCCCCGAGATCGGCGGCCGCCGGGTGGTCGGCGCGCGCGACGAATTATTGTCGACGATGGCCTGTCACGGCGCGGTGCGCGCCAATCGTCGGCTCACGATTCCCGAAATGAACGCGCTGTTGCGCGAGATGGAAGCGACCGAGCGCTCGGGGCAATGCAATCACGGCCGCCCGACATGGGCGCGCTTCGGTTTGGCCGACATCGATCGGTGGTTTTTACGCGGACGATAACGAGAAGGAAGGGGGGAGAGATCATGCGTCATAAAAGCAAGCATGGAGGCGGCACGCTCCACAGCGGCATGCGCGATGCGCTGCAGCGTGGCACGGCCGCTTGGACGAAGACCGCGGCGCACGTTCTCGCGACGCTGTTGGTGGCGTCACTCATCGCCGGTTGCGGCGGCGAAAAGGGAGAGGCGGCGCAAGTCGACGTCGACCCGGAATACCGCTCCGAAATCAATCTCTGGCGCATTCAACGCCAAGAAGCGGTGACCAACGAAGACGGTTTGCTGACCCCCATCGGATTGTTCTGGGTGACGCAAAAAGCGCATTTTCTCGGTAGCGGCGGTCGCAGCGGCATGCGCCTACCGAACGGCCCGCCGTCGCTGGGCATGCTGCAACAGAGCGGCAAGCGTTTGTTCTTCAGACCGGAAAGCAATGTGGCGATCACCGTCGATGGCGTGCCTGCGCGAGGCAGCATCGAATTGCGCGACGATACCTACGGCGAACCGACGATCATCGGGTTCGACGAAGGTAAAGGGCAAATGCGTTTGGTGCGTAGCGGCGGGCGCGTGGCGGTGCAGGTCAAACACGCGTATGCAGCGGCGCGCACGCAATTCAAGGGCCTGGATTTTTGGCCGATCGATCCCGCTTGGAAAATCAAAGCGACCTACGTGCCGCACACGCCCGGAAAAACGCTGGAAGTGGTCGCCGTCACCGGGTTGACCGAAATCGTACGCAATCCCGGCTATGTGCAGTTCCAGCGCGGCGAGTCCACCTACAAACTGGAC
>JAGNNB010000306.1 GCA_017990865.1 Lysobacteraceae bacterium | reverse complement strand
CATCCCTGTAGTTGCACCACATGCGTCCCGTCGCGCGTACTCCATTGCAGTATTTCGTCGTGTATCGCCGCGAAAGAGAGCGTTTCGACGACGTCTGCGGTGGCGATCGTTTGTTCGATTCGTCGCAACGCTTTGTCGAGATCGACGAGCGCACCTTCCGTCGTCGCGGCCACGGGCGGGTCGGCCGCAACCATCGTCGAGAGTGCGGCATCGCGGGCCGCTGCAGGGGCGACGGCGGATACGATCCGTTGCGGAGACGATGCGGGTCGGCAACGCGACAAAATGCGTTTGAACGCATGCATAGCCTCGTCGTCTGCTGCGGGCGCCAGCCACAGCGTGCGCTGCCCGCCGACGGTGGCTTCGGCATAGTCCCAGCCGTGCGAGCGCAACCAAGCGTACGCGTCGATCGTGGCGGTTTCGGCCTTCGCCGCCAACGCCGCCACCGTACCGAGCCGATACACTTCGTGAACTGCGAGGGTAACGCCCTGCTCCGCCAACTTGTGGATCATCCGCAGCATCAGGATCGAGTGACCGCCCAGATCGAAGAAATGATCGTCGCGGCCGACACGCTCCAAGCCCAGCAAGTCTTCCCAGACGGCGGCGATCGCGCGTTCGGTCGCGCCTTGCGGCGCGACGTAGGCGTTACGCACGTAAGCGTCCTCTTCCGGTGCCGGCAACGCTCTGCGATCGAGTTTACCGCTGCTGGTCAGCGGCCATTCGCGCATCCTGACGAAGGCCGCCGGCACCATGTAATCCGGCAACCGCGTCGCGAGATATTCGCGTAATGCAGCGATCGGCAGTTCGTCTTCGCTTAAACAATAGGCGACCAGACGCAACTGTTTGGAACCGTCTTCGCGCGCCAACACCGTCGCTTCGCGTACGCCTGGGTACCCGAGCAGCAGCGACTCGATTTCGCCAAGCTCGATCCGGAAACCGCGCAGCTTGACCTGGAAATCGTTGCGGCCCAGGTACTCGATCGTGCCATCGGACAACCAACGCGTCAGATCGCCGGTCTTGTAGAGGCGCGCGCGATCCGTTCGCGTATCGGTGTCAGCGGCGAACGGATCCGGAATGAAGCGTTCGTCCGTGAGCTCGGGTCTGTTCAAATAGCCGCGAGCGACACCGACGCCGCCGATGTGCAACTCGCCGGCGACGCCGATCGGTACCGGTTGCAAATCGCGGTCGAGGATATACGCGGAGGTGTCGGGGATAGGCTTCCCGATCGGCAGGTATTTGCTCGCGAACGTCGGCGGCGAACCGGCATCGATCACCAGATTCGTCGCGATGATCGCCGCCTCGGTCGGACCGTACTCGTTGAAGATCGTGAAGCCGAACGATTTGTTGCGAATCGACTCGGTGAGCGTCGCCTCGCCGCTGACGATCGCGATCCGCAATGCGGGAACCGCCTCTCGCGCATCGGCCTCGAGCAGAGTCTGCAAATAACTCGGCGGAATATCGGCGACCACGACGCTATGCGTGGCGATCTGCTCGACCACATCCTCCGGCGACCACAGTCGCTCTCCGCGCATAACGACCGTAGCGCTCGCGCTCAACGCGGAGAATATCTGCAAGACCGAGGCATCGAAGCTCAACGAAGCGAATTGCAGACAGCGATCTTCGGCGACGAGACCATATGCGGCGATGCCGTGAAGGATACGAGGTACGGCCGAACGATGTTCGATTTCCACGCCCTTCGGCTGTCCGGTCGAACCGGAGGTGTAGATGACGTAAGCCAAGTGTTCCGGCGTCAGTCCAGAAACCACAGGATCGCGCATACCCGAGTCCGGAGTCTGCGCCAGCGAATCGGGCGCAAGCTCGCGATCCAGATACAGCACATTCTCGATCGAAAGGGTTTCGAACAACGGCGCCATCGCAGCGGTCGTAATCGCCGCCACCGGTTCGCAGTCTGTGCAGAAATAGCGGATACGCTCGGCGGGCAAATGCGGGTCGGTCGGCACGTAGGCGCCGCCTGCTTTGAGCACGCCGAGTATCGCCACGATCGCGTCGATCCCCCGCTCCAGGCACAGCAGCACACGCGATTCCGGACCGACTCCGAATGCGATCAAGCGGTGCGCGATACGATTGGCGCGCGCATTCAGCTCGCGATAGGACAGATGCGCGTCCTCGCAGATCACGGCCGTCACCTCGGGCGATAGCGCGGCCTGCTCTTCGAACAAGCGATGCAAACACACCTCGCGAGGCCGTTCGCCGGCGATGCGGCTCCATTCGTTCAACACGAGATGTCGTTCGGCCGGATCGAGAATCGACAGGCTGGCGACCTGCGTAGCGGCGGCCGAACGCTCCGCGGATTCGGCCATGGCATGCAGCAGGCGCAACCAGTAGCCGATATAACGTTGCATCGTCGTACGGTCGAACAGCCCGGTCGCGTAGTTGAGCGTACCGACGATATCGCGTTCGTTTTCGTCCAGGTCGAGCGAGATATCGAGCTGCGCTACCTTCGCGTCGACTTCGAGCGGCTCGATTTCCAAGCCGGGCATTTCGAGGCTGTCGGTCTGCTGATTGTTGAGAGTCAGCATCGTCTGGAAGATCGGCGTATGCGCCGTACTGCGCGGCGGTCTCACCGCTTCGACCACGCGGTCGAACGGCAAGTCTTGATGCGCCTGCGCTTCGAGCACGCGTTGTTTACAGCGTTCGAGCAGATCGGCGACGCTCGGCGCGTCGCCGACATCGATACGCAATGCGACGGTGTTGACGAAGAAACCGACCAAGGGCTCGATCTCGGCGCGGTTGCGGCCGGCCATCGGTGTGCCGATCACCACTTCGTCTTGATTGGACAGCCGGCACAGCAACGCCGCCCAACTCGCGATCAGCGTCATGTACAGCGTGACGCCATGGCGCTGCGACATCGCGCGCAAGCGCTGGGTCAAATCCGCGTCGATGGCGAGCGTCAGCAGGTCGCCGGCGAAGTCCTGCTCCGCAGGGCGCGGGCGATCGGTCGGCAATTCGAGCGATGTCGGCGCTCCGCCGAGCGCGCGCGCCCAGTACGCGGTCAGCCGCTCCGCGTGTCCGCGATCCAGCCAATCGCGTTGCCAAGCGGCGAAATCCGCGTACTGCACCGTCAACAGCGGCAGTGGGTCGGCGCCGCCTTCGATCTCGGCGGCGTAAAGCGCGCCCAATTCGCGCAGAATCACCCCGATCGACCAGCCATCGGAGACGATGTGATGCATCGTCAGGTACAACCGATGCTCGTCGTCGCTCAGACGCAACAAGTGCGCGCGCAAGGGAAGATCCACGGTGAGATCGTATTCGCGCTCGAACAGCGTCAGCCAGGCGGTTTGCGCCTGCGCTTCGGCATCGCCCGCATCGCGAAGATCGGAGAACGCCACAACGAGCCTGGATTCCTGCGCGATCTCCAGCATCGGCTGCCCGTCGATCGCTACGAAACGGGTACGCAGCGATTCGTGGCGATCGACGATACGCTGCAACGCGCGCGATAGCGCCGCCGCGTCGAGCGCGCCGCGCAAACGGACCGCACCGCCCATGTGATAAGCAGCGCTCGCGCCTTCGATTCGGGTGAGGAACCACAGTCGTTGTTGCGCCAACGAGAGCGGCAGCGGTCGTCCGCGCGACAGCAGCGGGATCGTTTCGGCCTGGGCGGCATCGGCGCCGCCCAAACGTTCGGCGAGATCGCACAACGTCGGCGCTTCGAACAACGCGCGCAACGGCAATTCGATCGCGAGCGCGTCGCGAATCCGCGATACCAGTTGCATCGCCAAAAGCGAATGCCCACCGAGATCGAAGAAATTGTCGAAACGGCCGACGCGATCGACGCGCAACAATTCGGCCCACAGCGCGGAAAGGCTGCGCTCGATGTCGCTTTCCGGCGCGGCGTAGGCACGACGCGCGTAGGATTCGTCGTCCGGCTCCGGCAGCGCTTTGCGGTCGATCTTGCCGTTCGCCGTCAACGGCCAGGCCTGCATCCAGACGAACGCGGCCGGCATCATGTAGTCCGGCAACGTTTGGCCGATGTGTTGACGCAATGCCGCCGCGTCGCAGGCCTCGGCCGCGAGGTAATACGCGACCAACTGCTTCTCGCCGCGGCCGTCTTCGCGCGCCAGGACGACCGCTTCGCGCACGCCGTCGAACGCGCACAGCCGATTCTCGATCTCGCCCAATTCGATACGGAAACCGCGAATCTTGACCTGGAAGTCGTTGCGCCCGAGGAACTCGACCGCGCCGTCTTCCATCCAGCGGCCGAGGTCTCCGGTGCGGTACATGCGTGCGCCGGTACGGCGATCGAACGGATCGTCGAGATAACGTTCGGCGGTGAGTTCCGGTCGATTGAGATAGCCGGGCGTGACGCCTTCGCCGCCGATCCAGATTTCGCCGGAAACGCCGATCGGCACCGGGCGCCGTTGTTCGTCGAGCAAATACAATCGCGTATTGGCGATCGGCTTGCCGATGGTGATCGTCCCTTCGTCGGCGCTGAGCCAGGTCGATGTCGAGAGAATCGTGGTTTC
>JAGNNB010000019.1 GCA_017990865.1 Lysobacteraceae bacterium | reverse complement strand
GGCAACGGTAAGAAAGGCCGGCGAGTATACCGGCCGGCTCGAGAGAGGACCGACAGACTCGATTGTGGGAGGGCCGGAAGGCCCGAAACCGAAAGCACTCCAAGGCCACTGTGGGAGGGCCGGAAGGCCCGAAACCGAAAGCATCCCAGGGCCCACTGTGGGAGGGCCGGAAGGCCCGAAACCGAAAGCACCCCAGGGCTCCACTGTGGGAGGGCCGGAAGGCCCGATCGGCACTCGCTACAACTCGGATCGGGCCTTCCGGCCCTCCCACAACCAAGGCCTCCCACAACCAAGGGCCCGCCCTACCGACATCGCATGTCAGCAGCCGGGGCTATCCTGTCGCCATGAGCACTTACTGCGATTTCGCCCCCAGCCACCCCGTCCACGGGCCTTACCACGATCATGAGTACGGGTTTCCGACCCGCGACGAGCCCGCATTGTTCGAGCGGCTGATTCTGGAGATCAATCAGGCCGGGTTGAGTTGGGAAACCATCCTCAAGAAGCGGGAAGGCTTTCGCCGTGCCTACGACGGCTTCGATGTGGACATCGTCGCCGCATACGGCGAGCGCGACCGCGCGCGCTTGCTGGCCGACGCCGGCATCATCCGCAACCGGCTGAAGATCGAGGCCGCGATCCATAACGCCGGTGCGATCCGTGCCCTGCGCGATTCGCACGGCGGTTTCGCGGAATGGCTCGATGCGCATACGCGGCACGAGGGCATACCGCATAACGGCGCGTCGCAGAACAGCATGCCGCGCGACAAGGCGGCGTGGGTGAAACTGTTCAAGAAGACCTTTCGCTTCACCGGCGGCGAGATCGTCGGCGAATTTCTGATGAGTTTGGGTTATCTGCCCGGTGCGCATCGCGCGGATTGCCCGGTGCAGGCCAGGATCGCGCGACTGCGGCCGGCGTATCTGGCGTTCGCGAACGCGCCGCGCGCATAAGCCGGCGGGGCGCGATGCTCGTTCACAGACGAGACGCGGTACGCATGCGCGGCCATCGCCATGCGTAAACCACGATCGCGATGGTCATCAGCGCTTCCAACGCCGCGAAGCCTTTGTAGAAATACCAACCGGCCTGGTACACCAGCAAGCACATGATCGCGGTGTAGAACAGACCGAGCACGATGTTCGCCCAACGGCAGATCGCCGCCGGCAGCAGCAGCGACAGCGCGATCATCAGGCTCGGCAGCGCCATCATCGTCGCGGTCCCGAACAAAACGCCCTGCGTCGTCGGACCGAGCGGGTCCATCCGGCCGTCCAGCATGCTCTGCAGTTTGCCGGGTACGTACAACTCGAAGTAATCGCAGTAGATATAGCAACTCATCGTCGCCGCCCAAAGCGCGCCGAGTTTCAAGCGAACGTGAATTTTGATGTCGTCGAGACTGGCCATGGCGTTTCGCGAATGCGGACGGATCGTGGCACGGTGACATCGTCCCGCCGATCGGCCAAGTGACTTCGGTCACCCTGCCCGATGCCTGCAACACGCAGAGCGCGTAGAGCGGAGCGAAGCTCCGCTAAGGCCTTTCCGAAGCGCGTAGAGCGGAGCGAAGCTCCGCTTTGGCATTACCGAGACCGCTTCAGCGGAGCTGCGCTCCGCTCTACGTCGTGGGTTGGGTGGTTGTGCAGCGGAGCTTCGCTCCGCTCTACGAGAGGGGTTACGGAGACGGCGAGGCCGGCACTGGCGTCGGTTCGGTGAACCGCAGGATCCCGCCCGGGCCGAACATCCGGAACGGGATCGATTCGAGCTTCATGCCGCGGTTGACCTGCACCGAGAAATGCAGATGCGGGCCGGTGGTGTAGCCGGTGTTGCCGGAGAGGCCGATGACCTGGCCTTTGCGCACGCGCTGGCCGATGCGCACCAACACGCCGTCCACATCCAAGTGCGCGTACAGCGCCATCGTGCCGTCGTCATGGACGATACGCACGAAATTGGCGCGGCCAGCGTATTTTTCCGCGTTCAAACCGCTTCGGTCGAAATCCGCTTCGACCTGCATCACCGTGCCAGGGCGCGCCGCCAACACCTGCGTGCCGATGTCCGCGGCGAAATCCACGGCATAGCGGTTCTGCGCGTCGTTGTGACTGTAGCGGCCGCCGTAGCCTTGCTCCACGCGCACCTCGTCGCTGCGCAGCGGGTAGCCGTATTCGACATCGCGTGGTCGCGCGTTCGGGTCGCCGGGCACCACGTCCATCTTCAACAAGGCATTGCGATCGGCGGACACCGTGGCGACAAGCGCGCGCTGCTGGCTCGGCACCACCGCCCGCACGGGCAGCGGCGGATCGGCGCGGACCGGCACGATGCGGGCGCGGTCCTCGGGTTGATACAAGCGGACTTCGATCGGCCCGGCCAAATTGTTTTCGGCCCAGGCGCGCACGCTGCCGTCGGCTTGTTCCAATTTCAAGCGCGCGATCGGCATGGGCTCGGCGGGCACGGGAATGCGGTCGACCGGCGTCGTCGCGGGATCGACGCTTTCCGGCACATGGTCGCCGTAATGCGCCACGCCATCGCGATCGAACCAGCGAAATACTTTGGCCGCTTGCGCCGCGCTGGCGCATGCGAACACCGTGAGGCAGCCCGCCAGCGCGAGTTTCGCGAGCGTTCCGCTCACGGACACCGCGCCGGAAGTTTCAGCGCGCGCGCGACATCGCGCAGATCGAACGCCGCGACGGCTTTGTCGCGATGCACCGCGAACAGAGCGCCGGCCGGGAATCGCGGGCTGGGCGCGGTGCGCAAGGCGATGCCGTCGGTGGCGGCGACGACGCGGCCGACGAAACCGCCGCGCGCGGCGAGCGTGTCGCGATCGAACAGACGGAAGGCGGTGAGGTCTTGGCGCTGATCGACCGCGATCCAAAAACCGCGCGAAAAACGACGGGATTTCGCACAGCGCCACAGCGCGACGCCTTCGGCTTCGGCCTCGAAACTGCCGCGCGGCGCGCTGCGGCCGGTGAACTCTCCGTCCAGCGTGTATTCGCGCAGCGTCGAATCGCGCCGCTGCGCGCGGTCGACGAACTCATCGGCGATCAACAGCGTGCCGCGTTCGCGATCCCCTCCGATGGATTCGACCATGCGCAACGCGGAGGCTTCGCGCGCATCGCCGAAGTGACCGAGCGCATCGGCCTCGAGCGCACCGTCGGCGCCGAAACGCACGCGATAGCGGCGAACGCGTTGGTCCAGTTGCGCCAGCGGCGGCACCACATCGTAGTTCGCGCCGTCCATGAAACTGTCGGTGACGTAAACATCGATCGCGCCGTCGGCGCCATCGACGGTCGTGTTCAGCCACAGGCCGTAGGGCGCACGCAATTGCGCTTCGCCGAAACTTCCCAGCGGTGCGAAATCCGGCAGCGCGAACACTTGAACGCGATGGTTGTCGCGTTCGACCACGAACAAACGGTCGCCGGCCACGGCCAGTCCGTTCGGGCGTTTGAACCGGCCCGGATCGCTGCCTTTCTCGCCGAACGTGCGCAGACGCGCGCCCGTTTCGGCATCGAAGATCACCAGGCGATGGCTGGATTTACCCGATGCGATCAGCCACTGCGTCCCGTCGGGGTGGCGCCAGGTCGCCAGCGAGTCGAGTTCGTCCTCGGCCACCGCCTGCGACACGAAGGTTTCGCCGACGACGGCAGGAGGGCGGTGGTCGCGCGCGGCGGCGGGGCCGACGGCGCACAAAGCGAAGCAAAGCAGGGCGGCGAGGGCGCGCCCGCGGGCGAAAGGACGGATCGGCATGCCCCCAAGTATGCGGAATGGCGGCGGGTCAGAGCAATCATCGCTTCATCCGCATGAAGCGATTGACAAATCCGAAACCCCCGGGCATCCTGCGGTCATCCATCAAGACCGGCTGAGGGACAGGCCCGAAGACGCCGGGGCAACCTGATGGGACGTACGCCGATCTCGCATCGGCCTCGCCCCGCGAAGGTGCCAACTCCTGCGGGGACCTGCGTCCACCGGAAGATGGTTGCGAATCGCGGCAAGCGCCGCGGCTCGCAGCAGCGATTCTTCGGTCTCCCCGCGCCCTTGGTGGCCCACTTCCGGAGACCGCCATGACCTTCGCCATCGACCCCGCCCGCTCCGACGCCGTCCTCGGTTCCGCTTACGCAGTTCGCGAGGATCTCGCCGTCGCGCTCCTCGGCATCGGCGAAACCGACAGCGCCTCCCGCGCCGCACACCGGACCGGCACGATTTCAGCATCGACCGCCATCGATTCGCCCTCGGCGCTCCGCGGCCGTCTGCGCATCGCGTTGCCGCTGCGTCACGCCGGCACGCGCGAGGTCGAGATCGCCTACGAATGCGTCGGCCCGACCGATGCGCCCGTGGTGCTCGCGGCCGGCGGCATTTCGGCGCACAAGCATGTGGTGTCGACCGACGCCTATCCCGAAGCCGGCTGGTGGGAGACCCAAAACGGCCGCGGCCTCGATGCCAGCCGCACCCGCATCGTCGCGATCGATTGGCTCGGCGCCGACGGCGCGATCGATGCGCCTATCGACGCGCGCGACCAAGCCGATGCGATCGCCGCGACGCTGGATGCGCTCGGTATCGAAGCGATCGATGCCTACGTCGGTGCGTCCTATGGCGCGATGGTCGGTCTGCAGTTCGCGGCGCGCTATCCGCAGCGCGTGCGTGCGCTGGTGGTCATCAGCGGCGCGCATCGCTCACATCCTTACGCCAGCGCGTGGCGTGCGCTGCAGCGGCAGATCGTTGGTCTCGGCCAGTTGCAGTGCGACGACGCACAGGGTTTGTCGCTGGCGCGGCAGTTGGCGATGCTCAGCTATCGCACGCCGGGCGAATTCGCCGAACGCTTCGACGCGCCGCCGTCGCTGGTCCACGGCCGCGCGCGCGTCGCCGCCGAGGATTATCTGGAGCATTGCGGCCTCGCCTATGTCGCGCGCACGTCGCCGACGGCCTTTCTGCGCTTGTCGGAATCGATCGATCTGCATCGCATCGATCCGGAATCCGTGTCGGTACCGACGACCGTCGTCGGCGTGACCGAAGACCGTCTCGTGCCCGTCGAAGATATTTTCGAGTTGGCGGAACGCCTGCCGCAGGCCGAATTGCGACTGTTGCGTTCGAAATACGGGCACGATGCGTTCCTCACCGAAATCGATCACATCGCGACGGTGCTGAACGCAGCGCTGCCGCGCGTCGAAGCGTGTACGGGAGGTGCGGCATGAGCGCGACGTTCGGGACGCATCGCGAGGGCGACGACGCGATCGCGACGCCGCTGCGCGCTTCGACGCTGGCGGTGCGCGCGGGGATCGATCGCGATACCGCGTTCGGCGCGGTGACGCCGCCGATCGTGCTGTCGTCGAATTTCAGTTTCGCGGGTTTCGGCGAGAAACGGCAATACGACTACACCCGCAGCGGCAACCCCACGCGCGATTTGTTGGCCGAAGCGCTGGCCGAACTGGAAGGCGGTGCGGGCGCGGTGGTGACGTCCACCGGCATGTCGGCGATCACGCTGTTGTTGCATGCCTTGCTCAAACCCGGCGATCGTTTAGTCGTGCCGCATGATGCGTACGGCGGCAGTTGGCGGTTGTTCAACGCGTTGGCGAACAAGGGCGCGTTCGAGCTGAGCACGATCAACCTGACCGATGCGGACGCTTACGCCGAAGCGCTGGCGACGCGGCCGGCGGTGGTGTGGATCGAAACGCCGTCGAACCCGCTGTTGCGGATCACCGATCTGCAGGCCGCGATCGATGCCGCGCATGCGGTCGGCGCGCTGGCGGTGGTCGACAACACGTTTCTTTCGCCCGCGCTGCAGACACCGATCGCGTTCGGCGCGGACTTCGTGGTGCATTCCACCACCAAGTATATCAATGGTCACAGCGATGTGGTCGGCGGCGCGGTGGTCGCGAAAAACGCCGAAGCGCATCAGCAACTGGTCTGGTGGGCGAATGCGCTCGGCATCACCGGCTCGCCGTTCGACAGCTTCCTCACGCTGCGCGGGCTGCGCACGCTCGATGCGCGCCTGCGCGTGCACCAGGAGAACACCGACGCGCTGATCGATGCGGTGCGCGCGCATCCGGCCGTGCGTGCGTTGCACTATCCGGGTCTGGCCTCGCATCCTGGTCATGCCATCGCGGCGCGACAACAACGCGGATTCGGCGCGATGCTCAGCCTCGAACTCGACACCGACGGCTGCGACGACGCGCTCGCGCCGGTACGCGCGTTCGTCGACGGTCTGCGTTGTTTCACCTTGGCCGAATCGCTGGGCGGCGTCGAAAGCCTGATCGCCCATCCGGCGACGATGACCCACGCCTCGATGAGCGCCGAAGCGCGCGCCGCCGCCGGTATCGGCGATGGGTTGCTGCGGCTGTCGGTCGGCATCGAACACGCCGAAGACCTGTGCGAAGACATTCTCGCGGCACTGGATCGCGCCTACGCCGCCGCCGACATCGCACGCGCCACGCGCGCGGTCGCGGCGCATGCGGCTGAAGCGCATGCTGTTGAAGTGCATGCTGTTGAACAGCATGCCGTTGAAGCGCATGCCGTTGAAGTGAATGCTGTCGAAGCTTGCGACGATGCGCTCGCGCCGGAGGTCGCTGCGGCATGAGCGCGTGGCCGGTGCCGCGTATCGATCGCAACGCGCGGATCCAACAGCGCGACGTTGCGGCCACGACCTCGACGCGTAGCCTCGATGTCGCGTCCGCGAAGATCGCGCTGCTCGGCACCGGCACCGTGGGTCGCGCCGTAATCGCGCGTCTCGATGCCTGGAACGGCACTCCGCTGAGCGCGCGTCTGCGATTGCGGCATGTCGCGAATTCCCGGCATCGCTACCGACGCGACGAAACGGACGATGTTTGGCGCGAACACGCCGATGCTCACGCCTCGCTCGCGCATGTGCTGCCCGCCTTGGGCGCGAGCGGCGTGCGCATCGTGATCGATGCGACCGCGAGCGACGTTGTGGCCGATCAGCATGCCGCATGGTTAACCCAAGGCGTGCATGTGGTCACCGCATGCAAGATTGGTCAAGGCACCGCGCTGTCGCGTTGGCGCGCGATCCGCGAAGCGCAGCGCATCGGTGGGGCGCGTTACGGCGACAGCGCCACCGTCGGCGCGGGTTTGCCGGTGTTATCGACGATTCGCGCCTTGCGCGCCGGCGGCGACCGCATCCATGCCATCGCCGGCGCGATGTCCGGCTCGCTGGCGTGGTTGTTCGATCATTACGATGGCTTGCGCCCGTTCTCGCGCTTCGTGCGCGAAGCGCGCGACGCCGGCTACACAGAGCCCGATCCGCGAGACGATTTGAGTGGCGGGGACGTGCGTCGCAAGCTGTTGATCCTCGCCCGCGCGGCCGGCGCGGAGCTGGAGCACGAGGCGGTCGCGGTCGCACCGCTATCGACGTTAGCCTTGAACGAAGCGAGCTCCGACACGCTGGACGCCGCGCTTGCGACCCTCGACACGCCTCTGCGGGACGCCTACGCCGCGGCCTACAAACGCGGCGAGAAATTGCGCTTCATCGCGCGCTGGGAACGCGGTGTAGCGCGTGCGGGTTTGGAATTTCTCTCGCACGACGACCCGCTGCTGGGTGGACGCGGCACCGACAATCGCATCGCGATCTGGTCCGACCGCTATGCCGACCGCCCGCTGGTGATCCAAGGCCCGGGCGCGGGTGCGGAGGTGACGGCGGCGGCGTTGTTGGACGATGCAATCGAGATCGCGAGTCGGACAGCGTGGTCTGCGTCTGGCGGTCGATTGTCGTGAGCGTGGCGGGCGATTGTCGTGGTCGAATGGGCTTGTTGATGGCAGTTTGAGCCGACTATCCTGACCGCCGATGGGACTCGCCATGAATGCCGATATGAAAATCGATGCCGCTACCGTTCGTCGCTTGCGGGAATCGCGGGCATGGTCGCAGGAACAGCTCGCCGCTGTCGCCGGCGTGAGCGCGCGGACCGTGCAACGGGTCGAGGCCGAAGGTTGCGCGTCGGCGGAGACCTGCAAGGGACTCGCGGCCGCCTTCGATTGCCTTCCGATGGACTTGATGAAAGGCCCGTTGGCCGACCCGACCGAGATGATCCGAGCGCCCCGTGTCGAAGCCGAACAGGCCGATGTTCTCGCGCGAATCGAGCCGCGAGGAGGCGACCGGGCCAAGGCGGCAATCTGCGCCACGGCGATGACGGTGATCGCAAGCAGCACGCTGATCGGCTGTCTTCTCAGCCCGGTTGGCGGGGCCGCTCAGTGCGGCGGCAGCGTGTTCGCCGCGACCTTGGCATGGACAGTCATCGTCGCCTACCTTGCTGCGACCATCGCCATGCCCGGCGCGTGGCGTTGGGGCTC
This sequence comes from Lysobacteraceae bacterium, assembly GCA_017990865.1. Taxonomy (GTDB): domain Bacteria; phylum Pseudomonadota; class Gammaproteobacteria; order Xanthomonadales; family Xanthomonadaceae; genus Lysobacter_I. The sequence goes on along the minus strand of JAGNNB010000019.1, from coordinate 8,583 downwards.
GGCGCAGTGGGCATCGCGGTCGAGGGGCCTGTCTTTCGGTTCGGTCTTCTCGGCGCAAGCGCTGAGCGGTGGAGCCGAAGACGGCAACGCCGATGCGCGCGAGCAGTCGCGGAACCCCGATCGCATCAACACGACGATATACGCCACGGCGTTGTCGGTCATCGCGATCGGCGGGCTGTTCGCCGTTCTTATCGACCCGTCGAAGAACGGCGTTTTCCCCACGGTTTTCGCGTGGATGGTCATCGTCGCCTATCTCGTCGCGACCGCGACCACGCCAAGCGCATGGCGTTGGGCCGCGAAACGGTTGAAGTCGCAGTCGAATCGTCTTGCCCTCGGAGCGAGCCCCTCGTTTTAGTCGGGTCGAGGAGACTCCGGCGCGAGTTGGGCTGTTGCTCTAGCGGCATCAAGGATGCGCATCGGCGATCGCCGATTGTTCAGGACGATTGGGAGTTTCGCCGCACCGATAGCAAACGAACGCCCCATCGGTTCTGGCCATACGTCCAAACGAGGGTGTCTTCCCGCACGGATGCGTTTCTGGATCGCTCGGCAATTCGGACGAAGCGCTCGACCGTCAGATGATGCCTAACGGCGTCATCGAACGGGTCGTTCATCCCGCGCCGGTCAGCACTCGATCACATTCACCGCCAACCCGCCGCGCGATGTTTCCTTGTATTTGTCCTGCATGTCGCGGCCGGTGTCGCGCATGGTCTTGATGACCTTGTCGAGCGAGACTTTGTGTTGGCCGTCGCCGCGCAGTGCCATGCGCGAGGCGTTGATGGCTTTTACCGCGCCCATCGCGTTGCGTTCGATGCACGGAATTTGCACCAAGCCGCCGATCGGGTCGCAGGTCAGGCCGAGGTTGTGTTCCATGCCGATTTCCGCGGCGTTTTCGATCTGCCCGGACGTACCGCCGAGTGCGGCGGTGAGGCCGGCGGCGGCCATCGAGCAGGCGACGCCCACTTCGCCTTGACAGCCGACTTCCGCGCCGGAAATGGAGGCGTTTTCTTTGTAGAGAATGCCGATAGCGGCGGCGGTGAGCAGGAAATCGAAGATGCCTTGTTCGTTCGCGCCGGGGATGAAGCGGTCGTAATAATGCAGCACCGAGGGAATGATGCCGGCGGCGCCGTTGGTGGGCGCGGTGACGACGCGCCCGCCAGCCGCGTTCTCTTCGTTCACCGCCAGCGCGTAAAGATTCACCCAATCCAGCACGGTCAGTGGGTCGCGCATCGCCGCTTCGGGTTTCGAGGATAGCTCGGCATGCAGCGCGGGCGCGCGGCGCACCACATGCAACCCGCCCGGCAGCGTGCCGGTTTCGCGAATGCCGCGCTGCATGCAGGCCTGCATCGCGTTCCAAATCTCGCGCAGGCCTTCGCGGATCGCCTCGTCGTCGCGCCACGCGCGTTCGTTCTCGAACATCAGCGCGGCGATGCTCAAACCGCTGCGTTCGGACTGCGCCAGCAAGTCCGCGCCGCTGGAAAACGGATGGCGCAACTCGGTGGTGTCGGCGACGATGCGATCTTCCGCCGCTTCGTCCTGGTTCACCACGAACCCGCCGCCGACGGAATAGTAATCGCGCGTCGCCAGCTCGCGGCCTTCGGCGTCGTACGCGCCGAAGCGCATGCCGTTGGTGTGGAACGGCAGCTTCTGACGCTTGTTCATGATCAGGTCGCGCTTCTCGTCGAACGCGACCTCGTGCGTGCCGAGCAGGCGAATTTTTTTCTCGCCGCGGATGCGCGCCAGCGCCGCGGGAATGATGTCCGGGTCGATCGCGTTCGGCCAATGCCCTTCGAGCCCCATCAGCACCGCTTTATCGGTACCGTGTCCACGGCCGGTGAGCGCGAGCGAGCCGAACACCTCGGCGCGCACGCGCGCGGTGCGCGCGAGATCGCCGGATTCTTGCAGCCAACGATGCACGAAACGCGCCGCCGCGCGCATCGGCCCCACCGTATGCGACGAACTGGGGCCGATGCCGATCTTGAACAGGTCGAAGGTGCTGACGGCCACTCAGCGCTCGCCGAGCCAGCGATAGCTGATGCTGTCGCGTAACACGCCCGCTTTCTCGATCAACGCGGCGAGATCCTTCCGGCGCGAAAGCGAGATCGGGCCGGCGCGGTTCTTGATCTGCGCGATCAGCGTGATTTGATTCGGATCCTTCTCGTCGTGCAGAACATGGCGGACGAAGACGTCGGCGCGGCGTTGTTCGTCGGTGTCGGCATCGAATACGGCCCGCCAGCGGGCATAGTCGCGAACGCGATAACGGACCTGGATGTACTGATTGTGCATCTGCGGAGCTCCCCCTCAGCAACGGTTGCGGTCCGTATTCTATGCCTCATTTCCCGGAACTCCGCCAGTCGTCACGGAGCGCGAGCCATCCTCGTGGGCGAAGCGCCGTATGCTATGCCGGTCCCCGCCATCCCTCCTGTGCGATGCCGTACGTTCTCTACCAACGCGACGACTGCCATTTATGCGATCTTGCGCTGGCCGTGCTCGCCGAGGCGGGTATGCCGGCATTCGAGAGCGTGTTCATCGACGCCGACGATGACTTGGAAGCGACCTACGGCCATCGCGTGCCGGTGCTGCGCTGCGGCAACGATTGGGAATTGGACTGGCCTTTCGATGCCGCGACCGTCGCGGCGTCGCTGCGACCTATCCCGGGAGCGACCGTTTGAAACGCGACATTCATAATCGATGGGCTGCGGCAATCGTCGTGGCCGCCGTCGTGGCCGCAGCCGCCAGCGTCGGCGCTTCGTTCGCGATCGAACGCGACGATCCGATGGACGAACTGTGGCGGATGCACGATGCGTACGTGCTGGCGTTCATCGACAGCGAAGGCTTCGGTGAACGCCGGATGCCGGCGATGTCGGGCTTGCTCCACAAACCCGTCGAAGGCACGCCCTGGTTCGTCGCCGATCTGCAATTGATCGGCGTGGCCAAACACGACCCGCCGCGCATCTTCGGCGGCGGTTTCTCGATGGATGTCTTCCATCAGCCCAACAAGGATATCCCGTTGACGCGTAGCCGCGGACGAGCGATTTCGCTCGAACAACGGCAAGCGTTGCGCGATCTGGACGCTGGGCAGCGCCTCGTCGCGCATCGGCGCGGTCCTGCGGGTTTGGACGTGATCGGCGCGATCCGCGCGGGCGACGAATGTCTCGGTTGCCATCAAAACAAACGCGCCGGCGATATGCTCGGCGCGTTCGTCTACCGTTTGGAACCGATGCCGAAGACGCCGCAGCGCAGCGATTCGACGACCGGCACCGCATCCCAACGGTAAAGCAGCCTTCAGGCCGCTCTCTCGGGGATTCGTTTGAGGTAGAGCGGCCTGAAGGCCGCTCTACCGGCGCGACGACGACGCGCTTTGAGCGAGCGATGATGCCGCGACGAACGAACCTGCGCGGCGCGAACGCGCGTTTATTTCTTCGCCGGCGTCGCGATGGTGGCCGCCAACGAGAAAATCACTTTGGTCGTGACTTTGATGTCGTTCGGAATCGTGCCGGTATCCGCCCACTCGCCGCCGCCGACACCGAAGTCCAAGCGCTTCACCACCGCGCTGCCGGCGAGGATCGGCTTGGTGCCCGGCGTCCAGGTGAAGGTCAACACCACGGGCTTGGAAACGCCGCGCAGGCTGAGCGTGCCGTCGGCGGCGTATTTGTTGCCACCCAGGCTGCGGAATTTCGTCGACGTGAAGCGTGCCTGCGGAAATTGTTTGCTGTTGAAGAACGAATTGCCGCGCAATTCGCCGTCGTAATCGGCGTTGCGCGTGGTCGCGGTGGCGAGCGGAATGGTGACGTCGAGCTTCGCGGACGTCAGTTGTTTCGGATCGAAACTGAATTTCGTGACGAAGCCGGGAAAGGTGCCGTTGAAGGCCTCGCCTTGATATTTGCCCGAAAAACCGAGCGTGGAGCCGGGTGCTTGGGTGTAATCGGCGGCGAAAGCGGGCGATACGAACGAAGCGCCGAGCGCGAGCGCGGCGGTCGAAGACAACAGGGCAGAAACGGAAAGCGAACGCATGGTCGAAATCCTGAACGAGGGGAGGGAGTAGGCGGTTGCGGAGGTCATGCCGAGGACGATGAAGAAGAGGGCGGCTCGGTCGCGTTTGGTGTGTCGAGCTTGATCCAGCCGCGCGGCAGCATCCGCGCCAGCGTCGCATCGCGCTGGAACAGATGGTGATAGAACGCCGCGCCGGCGTGCGCCACGACGAGCAAGGCCAAGAGCCAGAACATGATCTCGTGGGCTTCCTCGGCCAGTTCGTGCAGATCGTGACTCTTGTCGACGATGTGCGGAAGATTCACCACACCGAACCACTGCAACGGAAAACCGGCCGCGGAATTCAGCACCCAGCCGCTGATCGGAATGGCGAACAGCAGGGCGTAGATCGCGAGATGCGTCAGCGCGGCGATGCGTTCTTGCCAGCGCGGTGTATTCGGCACCGGATGCGGCGTGCCCGCGTACAGACGCCAGAGCACGCGCAGGCCGACCAATCCGAGAATCGTCAGGCCGATCGACTTGTGCAAAGCATAGGTTTTGATCTTATCGGGGCCGTTCGGAAGATCGCCCATGGTCAAGCCGAGGTAGGCCATGACCAGGATCAGAACGACGACGATCCAATGCAGCGATTGACTGATGGCGCCCCAACGATCGGGCGTATTTTTGAAGCTCATTGCGGCGACTCCGGTGCGTGCGAGAGGGGTGTAGGGGGCGGGGAGTTGGATCGGTCCGCGGAAGAAGAGGCGCTCTCCGATGCGTTCGGTGCGCGTTCGTTCGGTTCGGGCGAGACACTGTCGGCCGGTGCGGGTTCGGAATCGTCGCCATCGCAGGCGCCGCGCGTGGCTTCGGCCTCGATCCGCAGTTCCACGTCGTCGCCGATCACGCTCGGCCAGGCATCGATACCGAACGCGCTACGACTGATGCGGCCCGTGGCGGAAAAGCCAACGGTACGACGAAACGGCGGCAACGGGTGGCGCTTCATCGCATTCAGCTCGACGTTCAATGCGATGGCCTGGGTCGTGCCATGCAGGGTCAGCATCCCGTGGACGGTCGCACGGCGTTCGTCGAGCGGCTCGACGCGCGTCGAGACGAAGCGCGCTTCGGGATAGCGCTCGACGTCGAGCAGATTGCCGGCGAGGGCGGTCTTGTTCCACTTCGCATCGCCCAGATCCACCCGCGCCAACGGCACGGCAGCCTCCAGTCGCGCTTGCGACCAATGCGCGGGATCGAAACGCAGTTCGCCTGTGCTGCCTGAGACCGTGCCGATCGCCTTCGAAAAGCCCGCATGTTCGATCGCGAACATCGCGCGCGTATGCACGGGATCCAAACAATACACGGGGATTTCCTCGCCCGGACTCTGCGATGGCGGCGTGTCCGCCGCAGCGAACGCGGGTATGGCCCATAACCATGACCAGCACGCGAAGGTCAACGCCAACGCTCTGGCATGGGCGAATAGGCAATCGTCGCAAGCGCGCATGGAAGGTCCTCGGAAAGTCGCGGCAGGGTCGACCGCTTGCGGGATTCTAAAACCCTCCGGCAGGATATGCCTGCGGCGAACGCAATGAAGCGTCCCGCGCCCGGTCCGGGCGCCGCGACGGCGGGAACAACGTGCAGCGGTTCAGGGGGAATATGCGGATAACGAGCAGGGAACGCGACGGAAGGCCACAACCGCGACCTTCGGTCGTGCGAGGCGCGGCCTCGAAGGTGTTCGCCTTGCCCCAAGCGCTACGCGGTTGGGCGGTCGCGATCGCCCTCGCCTTCGTGGCGCCCGCGGCGGCATCGAATACGGCCGTCGACGCAGCGACGATAGCGGAAGCGCCGCCCAGCCCGCCGAACATGATTCGCTTCGGGCCGGAGCAGGGGTTGTCGAAGAGCGTCAACGACCTCGCCATCGACCGACAAGGCTACGTATGGGTCGCCACGATCGATGGCCTCGCACGCTACGACGGCACCGGCTTCAGGCATTGGCGGCACGACCCGAAGCGAGAGGATTCGTTGCCGTCGAGTAATGTGATGAGTATCCATGCAGATTCTCAGGATCGCATTTGGGTTGCGACAGTCGATAGCTTAAGTGTTCTCGGTCGGGATCGGCGTGGGTTCCGGCATCTTCGACTCGAAAGGGATGCAAAAGCATGTGTTGTCGGTGTGTCTGTGCTGAAAGAGACGCGAGACGGCGCATTGTGGATCGGCACTTTGGATAGCGATCTATGCAGGCTTGATCCGCTCGGCAATGCAGTTCGATTTCCTCTGAAATCCCATGTCAAAAGTGCTAGCAGTGCAATCATTCCATTTTCCATATATCAAGATTCTTCAGCGACGCTGTGGGTCGGAACGACAGACGGTTTGCTGCGTTTGAAAGGTGGAAAGATTGAAAGGCATGCAGAGTCCATCATAGGCCGAGAAGAAATTTCAGCGATTAGCGCGCAAAGTGAAACTGAATTTTGGGTTGGCACTGAACGGAGTTTGTATAGGGTGGGTGTGAATGGCTTGGTTTTAGAAAAAATACCGGACTTTCCTGGCGGCGCAATTGTAGTAAATGATAGCAAAGGAGGTCATTGGATCGGTACCACGCTTGGGCTCTATAAACATCGGTTTTCAAGCGGAGAAGACCGCAGTCAGATTGCGAAAAACGACGAAAATCACTTCATGGGAGATGACAGAAAGACAATCAACGCTAGGCACATGCGGCCGATCTTGGCGGCCAGCATTTTCTCACTTCACAAAGATCAAGGAAACGGTCTTTGGGTCGTTGGGGACGTGCAAGGGTTGTCGTATTTATCGTCAAACAGCGATAGATTCATTACCGTAAAATCTTTCGAGAAATTCAATGCGGATTGGCAAGACATTGTTGCTGTTGCAGGCGATGAAAGTGGGCGATCATGGCTGTTGAGTGGTTCGACACTATATCGATTTTCGTCGAAAACGCTTCGCCCTGAGATCATCAGGGATATTAGGAAGATCGGAATCGTCGGCCCTCGCTCTGTTGAAATTTGCTTCGGGAAGGTGCTTGTTGCCGACAGAAGAGGGGTTGTGGAATTGGACTTAAATGCTAGCAGAGGCAAGCGATTAATCGAAATTAGGCGAGACAATTTGTTGACCTATCCCGCACGCCTGCGATGTTCGAAAGATCGAAAAATATGGATTTCTTTTTTTGGTGGAGATTTACAGTCTTACTCGGAGGACGGGCGTCTTTTGTATAGAGAGACGGCAGCAGAAATTTTTGGGCATTCGACACCAGGGATAGTCGAATTATCATTCCACACAGATGGGAGCCCGTGGTACACGGACGACCGTGATATGTATCGATGGTCTGGTGATCGGTTTGTAAAAGTCCCGCTGCGCCGGGGGGCTCGCGTCAGCGCATTCGCTTTTCGGGCCGAGAATGAGCTTTGGATATCAAGGCTAGGGGTTCTTGAACGCTATCAATGGAACGGACGAACACTTAAGTTTCTTCAACAGATTGGAGAAGAGGAGGGCATGCCATTAGTTGATTCTGAAGGTATGAGGATCAGTCCATCTGGTAATATATGGTTGACAACCCTGCGCGGGCTGTTGGAATACGACCCCAAACAAAACAGAGCCCGCCTCTTCGGCATTCACGACGGCCTTCCCGGTACGGATTTCTACTACGGTCCGCCCGTTTTGCTCGGGCCGAATCGAGCGGTCGCGTTGTCGGCGGATGGGTTGGCGTTTTTCGATCCGGAGCTTGGTTTGGAGCCCGCGAAGCCTTCGTTTTTGTCGGTCGAGTCGCTGTCCTTGCGGCGCGATGGCGGCGAGCGGACGCTCGACCCCAGTCGGCCCGTCAGGATGCTCGCGGGCGATCGCGATCTTCGGGTCGTGCCGAGGTTGTTGTCGTTTTCCGATCCGCAGTCGCATCGCTATCGCTCGCGGATGCACGGCGAAGATCCCGACTGGGTGCTGCAGCAAGGGCCGAGCGAGCGCGTTTTTTCCAGATTGCCGCCGGGGCGCTATACCTTGGAGCTGCAAGCGGCGAACGCGGACGGCGCGTGGTCGAAGCCGGTCAAGTTGTCGATCGAGGTGATGCCGCCGTGGTGGCGCAGCGCGTGGGCATTGGCGGTGTACGTTTTGCTGATTTCGGCGTTGTTGTGGTGGCTGTCGTACTTGGATCGATTGCGTTTGAAGCGACGACATACGTATCAGTTGGCGCGCCAGAAACGAGAATTGGCGGAACAAGCGTCCGACGCCAAAAGCCGCTTTCTCGCCGATTTGGGCCACGAATTGCGTACGCCGATGACCGGTGTGCTCGGCATGAGCGAATTATTGCTCGCCGGCGGTTTGGACCCGCGTCAGCATGGGCAGGCACAATCGATTCGCCGTGCGGGCGAGCATCTGCTCAGGTTGGTCGACGACGCGCTCGATTTGGCGCGGGTCGAGGCCGGTCGTCTGGAATTGCAGCGCGTCGAATTCGGGCTGGATGCGTCGATCGACGAAATCGCGGGTTTGATGTCGCCATTGGCGGCGCGCAAAGGACTTCGTTTTTCGGTCGAGCGCGACCAGGAAACGCCCGAACGCTGGGTCGGCGATCCCTTGCGGCTCAAACAAATCGTGCTGAATTTGCTTGGCAATGCGGTGAAG
>JAGNNB010000018.1 GCA_017990865.1 Lysobacteraceae bacterium | reverse complement strand
TGCGAATCTCAAACCTTTTCGTCGATCCCGATGCGCCATTCGAAGGCGAGCGCTTCGAGACGTTGCTCGCCCACAAGAGTTTGGTCGTCGAGCGGATCGTCAGTTCCGCCGCGATCGTTCCGACGGAGTACGTGCAAACGCAGGACGAGTGGGTGTTGATCGTCGAAGGGAATGCCACTCTTGAGATGGCGGGCGACACCATCGAGCTGAAGTCCGGCGATTATCTGTTCATTCCCGCCGGCACGCCGCACACCGTACGGCGCGTCTCGGAAGGTGCGCTTTGGTTGGCGATTCATTTGCATTAGCGGCCGAGCGATTTCGGCTTGACTTGAGCGACGAACGCCGCGCAGCATACGATCGTGTCCTCTCATGCGATGGAGAACGATCTATGCAACGCGTCACCGGCATCGGCGGTATTTTTTTCAAGGCGAAGGATCCCAAAACCCTCGGCGCATGGTATCGAGACCACCTCGGTATCGCGGTCGAAGAATGGGGCGGCGCGGCGTTCAAGTGGGTCTCGCCGGAGAATCCTTCGGGGACAGGCACTACGATCTGGAGCCCGTTCAAGGAAGACACGGACTACTTCGCGCCGAGCAAATCGTCTTTCATGATCAACTATCGCGTCGCGGACCTGCACGCTCTGCTCGCGCAATTGCGCGCCGAAGGCTGCGAGGTCGATGCGAAGGTCGAAGAATCCGACTACGGCAAGTTCGGATGGGTGATCGATCCGGAAGGCAACAAGATCGAGCTCTGGCAACCGCCGGACGGGCAATAATCCGGTTCCGTCTCGAAGTTCGGATTTCGCGTTTTTCGTTCCGCGCTTCGGCGAGAGAAGAGTTTCGTCTCCTCCGGTAAACGATCCGCCGAAAGGCGGGTGTTTTCGTTCGTCGTTTCGATCATCCATCCATGCGATCGCCTATCGTGCGATCGCCTATCCGCGCAATCGCCTATCCGTACGATTGCGGCCGCCGACGGCCAAACACGGTCAATCGCGGCACTGGAAATGTATCGCGATTGCGCCTCACTATTCCGAAAGGGGGCCGTTGCGAAGGTGCGTGCGCAGCGCGAGCCGCGTCTATCGTGCACGCACGACAAAACGGAGCCCGTATTCATGAGGTCAGTTCCTGCACGGCGAGCGTCGTTCGCCGCGATCGCCGCAATCGTCACGACATCGATGATCGGTGCGTACGCGCTTTGGCCGAGCGCGACCGCTGCGCGATCGTCCGACCCCGGGCTCGCGCGCTTGGCGGCGTGTCAGGCATGCCATGGCAGCGATGGCATCGCCATCGTCGATGGGGTTCCCAATCTGGCCGGGCAGTCCGTGCCCTATCTCGAAGCGCAATTGAAGAATTTCCGCAGCGGAGATCGGAAAAACGATCTGATGAACGCGATCGCATCCCAACTGAGCGACGCCGAAATCGCCGCGCTCGCCGGGCATTGGAACGCGACGCCGCATGCGGGCGCGCTCGACGCCCGCGGGCGCGGAACCAGGGCGGTGGCGAGTGATGTGACTTTCCCTTCGACGTTCCCGAACGATTTCGAGGTCTACCTGACCAATGCCGATCCGGCAGCGAAGATCGTCGTGCGCGACTGGGCCAATCGTGCGGCGCTGGAGGCCGCGCGCGCCGGAAAACCCTTGCCCGAAGACGCGGTGATCGTCGTGGAAACCTCCTCGGGCCGCTTGGAAGGCGAAGGTCTCGTGGCCGATGCGCCGTTGTCGTACGCGGTATTCGCCGCGCGCGCCGGGTGGGGCGAGCATATTCCGGAACTCTTGCGCAACGGAAACTGGCAGTTCGGCGCGTTCGCTCCGGACGGCAAGCCGCAACTGCAGAATCAAGCGGCCTGCCTGGCCTGCCATAAACCGCAGGCGGCGCAGAGTTTCATGTTCACCTACGACCGCCTCGCGGCGCACGCGAAGAAGCGGCGGTCGTAAGGCTGCCGGTCCTGACGCCGCCGGTCGCGCGTCTCTGCGTTAGGCTGCGGGTTTGAACGTTGGAGAAGACGGCATGGCGCGTTTGGGTAGCTCGGCGATCCTCGCGATCGCATGGATCGGCCTCTGCGCTTGCGCGCAGCGTCCGATGCGCGACGAAGCGCCGACAGCGCGCCGCGCCCCGCATGAGAAGGCGTACGACATTCCGTTCGTATTGACCGCCCAGAACAATCTGGTGGTCGAAGCGATGCTCGACGAGGCGACGCCGCTGCGCTTGATGCTGCATACCGCCGCATCGGATGTTTCGCTGACCGAGGAGGCGGTGCGGAAGATTCCGACATTGCGTTTCGGCGACACGGCCGAGATCGGCAGTTGGGGCGGACCGTCGGATGCGCGGTTCAGCGCAGGCCATCGTTTGACGCTCGGCGGCGCGACGCGGGAGAACGTGACCGTTTGGGAAGTGAAGGATTCCGGCGACGGCACCGACGGGAAATTCGGTTTGGATGCGTTCGGCGAAAGTGTCGTCGTCGTCGATTTCGAACGCAGGCGGTTGCGGGTGTACGACGCGCTGCCGGCCGAGGCCGCCGAATACGACCGGCTCGTCGCCGAACGCACGAACGGCGAATGGTATGTCGAAGCCGATTGCGCGATCGGCGAAAAGAGTCATCGCCACCGCTTCTTGCTGCATTCCGGTTACTCGGGCGGCGTATTGCTCGACGATGTTTTCGCCGCTGAGATCGGCGCGAACGATCGATTGCCGGTGATCGACGAAACGACGTTGACCGATTCGTTCGGCAACAAGATCGCGGTCAGGAAAACCGTCTTGCCCGGTTTGACGCTCGGGCGCACGCGGTTGTCGAACGTTCCTGCGGGGTTTTTTCCGGGCAATCTCGGCAATCAACGTATCAGCGTGATCGGTGGCGACGTGATCAAACGCTTCGACCTGATTTTCGACCTCGGCAACGATGCGATCTACGTGCGACCGCGTCGAGATGCGCGGGCGGCGCCGACCACGGTGCCTTGAAGCGTCGTCGAGAACGATCTTGCCGATCGTTTATGAGACGCGCCCGAAACGATTCGGGCGCGTCGATATTACGCCGCCGCTCGCGCGAAAATTCGCGTAGCGGAGGCGTGCTCCGGCGGTGGTTCAGCGCGCGACGTTTGCGTCCCGCATCGCGATCTCGCGCGGCGATCCGAGCGAGACCATCGAAGTCGCGGGCGCTTTGTCCGTCGTGGTCACGCGCTGCGAGGGCAACACCGGCGCCGGGCGGTAGCCCATCCCATCGGCGACGACGACGTTCACCATGAGCCGGATCTCGTTGATGTCCTCGGACAAGCGCTGATTGCTGTCTTTGACCAGGAACACGCCGGCGACCTGCGAATTGCGATCCACCCAGGGCGTGAAACCGAACGCGCCGGGGCTGGAGACGATCAGCGGCGACGACGGATCGATCCATTGACCGAGGCCGTAACCGTAGCCGGTGCTGGTGGGCGGACGCGAAATGTCGGTGGTGCCGACGGTACGGTCGCGCGCCATGAATTCGATGGTGGCGCGCGTCAGAAAGCGGCGGCCGGGCAGACAATTGTTCGGGAAACCGCTATCCAAGCAACCATTGGCCAACACCATATCGACGATCTTGCCGTAATCCTCCAACGTGCTGCGCACGCCGCCGGCGATGCGCGGATTGCTGTTGCGCTCGTAATTCGGCGAGCTGGACGATGTGGCGTAGTCGGTGGCGCTCAAGCGCAGCGGTGTGGTCATTTCGGCGATGAAAATATCGTCCCAGGCCTTGCCGGTCGCGATCTCGGCCATGCGCCCGGCCACCTGCATCGAATTGCCGCCGTAGGCGAACACCTTGCCCGGCGTGCCGATCAGCGGCTTCTGCAGAATATGATTCGCGCACGTGGCCAAGGTATACAACGGATTAGACATGCACGATTCGTCGCCCGCGGGCAGGCCGCTGGTGTGCGAGAACAATTGTTCGAGCGTGATATTGCGCTTGCTCGCCTCGACGGTCGGGAAATACTGGCCGACGGTATCGGTCCAGCGCATCTGGCCTTTTTCGACGATGCGCGCGATCGCGATCGCGGATACCCATTTGCTTGCCGATGCGATCGACACTTGCGTGCCCAGCGTGTAGCTGCCGAATGCGCGTCGATACACGACGCTGCCGGCCTTGTTCACGCGCAGCGATGCGCCGTCGAGCGCGTAGGTCTGCACGAATTGCTGCATTTCCGCGGTGACAGGCGCGAAGTTGTAGACGGGTGCGGCCGTGGTGGGCAGTGCGGCGCCGCATGCGATAGCGCAGGCGAACGCGAAGGCGGTGGAACGGAAACGAATCATGGGAAACTCCTTGTTTGGGGGACACAGCGTTTGGGGAACACATCGAAAAACGCGCACGAACGATCGCGCAGGTTGTTGAAAAACGATCTTCCAGATCGTTTTTCAAGTCGCGAGTCCGGCGCATGTCCGGACTCGCTCCCGACGAATCAAGCGCTTGCGCGCTCGCTTCGTCGTCGCAGCCCTCCTTGGCTGCGTTAACAGGCTGTTGTTCAACAGCCTGTTAGTGCGCGGTGGGGGTTCATCGATCCGCGACGGCGATGTTGATCAGTGCGCGAATGTCGTTGATGTCGTCGTAGAGGCGGGTATTGAGGTTGTCGACCAGCAACACGCCGGCGATGCGGCGATCCGCATCCACCCACGGCGTGAAGCCGGTGCCGCCGGTGCTGGATACGAGGCGTGGCGACGACGGATCGATCCATTGACCGAGGCCGTAACCGAAGCCGGTCGCGTTCGGCGGGCGATACAGCGAGACCGTGCCGATGCTGCGGTCGCGCGCCATGAACGTAATGGTGGCGGGCGTCAGATATTGCGCGCCGCTCGCGCACGCGCCGTCGATGCGGACGCGCAAACAGCCTTGCGCGAGCACGGTGTCGACGATCTTGCCGTAATCCTCCAACGTGCTGCGCACGCTGCGATCGATCGTCGGATTGGTGTTGCGCACATAACCGGGCGCCGTCGAGGAGCCGGAATAATCGGTCGCCGTCATCCCCAGCGGCGTCGCCACTTCATCGATGAAAATATCGTCCCAGGCCTTGCCGGTCGCGATTTCGGCCATTCGCCCGGCGACCTGCATGGAGTTGCCGCCGTAAGCGAAGACTTTGCCCGGCTGCCCGATCAGCGGTTGCTTGAGGATGCGGTTGGCGCAGGTGGCCAAGGTGTACAGCGCGCTCGACAGACATGCGTCTTCCTCGTACGCCATGCCGCTGGTGTGCGAGAACAATTGCTCCAGCGTGATATTGCGTTTGCTGGCGTCGACCGTCGGGAAATACTGGCCGACGGTGTCGGTCCAACGCATCCGACCTTTTTCGACGAGGCGCGCGATGGCGATGGCCGAAATCCACTTGCTGGCCGAGGCGATGCGTACGCGAGTGCCGAGCGTATAGCCGCCGAACGCGCGGCGATACACGACGCTGCCGGCTTTGTTCACGCGCAGTGAGGCTCCGTCGAGCGAATAGGTTTGCACGAAGCGCTGCATTTCGGCGCTGACGGGCGTGAAGTCGTAGGGCGGCGCGGCTTTCGTCGCACCGGGTGCGCCAAGCGCGACGGCCAGGGAGCATACGAACGCAGCGATGCGGACAGGAACGGCGGACATGGCGATGCTTCCTTGAAGTCGAGAAGGGGCTTCGGTGCGGTCGGATCGCCAGGGCGCGTCGCGATGAGGCGATCACGAAGGCAAAATCGCGAAGGCACGACCGAAGCAAGGCCATGAACGCGAGCTCATCGCGGCGGTTGACGGTTTTGGCGCGGCGCGCGGCGCGAAGTTGTAAACGAATGTGTCGGGACGTTCGGCATCGGTCGTAGAATGTGCGCCCCACGTTCCGTTCGTACCGCCTATGCCGCCCACCGCCGCGCTGATCGATATCGGCGCCAATCTCACCCACGAAAGTTTCGATGCCGATCGCGATGCGGTGCTGCAGCGCGCGCGTGCCGCGGGCGTGACGCGCATGGTCGTCACCGGCGCCTGCCGCGCGCATTCGCCGAAGGCCGCGATCTTGGCGCAGACCTATCCGGGCGAGTTGTTCGCCACCGCGGGCGTGCATCCGCACCACGCCATCGAATACACCGACGAATGCGATGCGGAGATGCGCGCCTTGCACGCGCAACCCGAAGTGGTAGCGGTGGGCGAATGCGGCCTGGATTATTTCCGCGATTTCTCGCCGCGGCCGGCGCAGCGCATGGCGTTCGAACGGCAATTGCAGTTGGCCGCCGATCTCGCGGCCTCAGGCCGACCGAAGCCGCTGTTCCTGCATCAACGCGACGCGCACGAGGATTTCGTGGCGATGATGAAGAATTTCGACGGTCGCCTCGGCCCGGCGGTGGTGCATTGCTTCACCGGCACGCGCGAGGAATTGTTCGCGTGCCTCGACCGGGATTGGCATATCGGCATCACCGGCTGGCTGTGCGACGAGCGCCGCGGCACGCATCTGCGCGAACTGGTGAAGCACATACCGGCGAACCGGCTGATGATCGAAACCGACGCGCCTTATCTATTGCCGCGCACGGTCAAACCCGCGCCGTCGCACCGCCGCAATGAACCGATGTACTTGGCGCATATCGTCGAGGAATTGGCACGGGATCGCGGCGAGAGCGTCGAAGCGGTCGCCGCCGCGACGACGGCGACGGCGACCGCGTTCTTTCGATTGCCCGCAGGCTGACGTGCTGCGGAAATTTCGGACCGATGTCGGACCGACTTCAGGTCGAGCAGCCGTCGATGCAGTTTTCGTAGTTGTAGAAGCAGGCCGCGCGGCAACTGGCGGTCGGGCAAGCCGTCAAACAGGCGTTGTATTGCAGGCGGCAGCCGCGAATGCAGGAATAATCCGCATTGGCGTTCGACGACATGCCGATCCCCAAACCCATCATCGCCGCGATGGCGGCGCCGTACACGAACGTTCCGAGTTTCATATGTCGCTCCTCAGGTTGCGATACTCAGGCTCGCTTGCGGGCGGAGCCCGATGGCCCGTCCCCCTGATTTCTTTGGCCGATCGTCGACGACAGCGCTGTTGGCGCCTCTATGGAACGACGTTCACGAAGCGGCTTCGACGACTCGGTGCCGCCAAGGCGGCATTCACTGTCCGCAATCCAGAAAACACTCAGTGCTCAATTGTTGGCATTGTCCTGGCGTCAGCAGACCCTGCGCCAAACAGTCCGACAGCACCCGGGAGCAGATCACGGTGCATTTCGCGCCGATGAAGATCCCGCGATCCGCATTGGCGGACGATGTGCCGATTCCCAGGCCGAGCGAAAGCGCGACGGCGGCGACCCATACGGTTGTTTTGGTTTTCATGCGTACTCTCCTTGTCGATGCACGGGCCGCTGTAGGCCGGGCCCTGGCCTCACCCGGAACGCCTCGCCGGAGCGCATCGGTCGCGCATCGCGCCGGTGCCGAGCAAACGAGCAATTCCGTGTTTGATTCGTCGTCGAACGATCAGATTTTTCCTGGCGGTGGCGCGATGCGCGGCGTGAAGCGACGACTGCGGCATGACCCCTTTATCCTCACTATAGACCTGTCCATCGCGTCGTGGTGGCGGCGCGCGCCAGCGCTTCGTTCGCGCCGCCTGAATAAGACAACCATCAGGACACTCGGCAGGGGCGCGAAATACTGAACTAGCCGGTACACTACGCGCCTGCCGACCTTCCGGAGCTCCCCCGGTGCCTATCGCACTCCGCGCCGCCCTGCTCATCGCTGTCGCTTCGTCGACGCTCGTCGCCTGTTCCGATAAAGACGCCGCCGCCGGCCAAGGCGCGAACGCCACCTCGGCCGCCATGGCGGTGACGACGGCGCCGGTCGTCGTCCGCGCCCTACCGCGCAGCGTCGCGGTCTCCGGCGCGGTCGCCGCGGTCGAAGAAATGCAGCTCGGCGTGGAAGTCGGCGGCCTGCGCGTGACCGCGCTGTCGGTGGATGTGGGCGAAACCGTGCGCCGCGGCCAAGTGCTGCTGCGCTTGGATACCCGGATGCTGGACAGCGAATTGGCCCAGGCCGCGGCGGCGCTGCGCGAAGCCGAAGCCGGCGCGGGTTTGGCGCGGGCGAATCTGGCGCGCGGCCAGAACCTCGTTCGAGACCGTTACATCAGCGCCACCCAATTGGACGAACTGCGCGCCGCACGCACCCAAAGCGAGGCCCGCGTGGGCACCGCGCGGGCGATGCACGACGCCGCCGCTCTGCGCCGCAGTTTCGCCGAATTGCGCGCCCCGGCTGACGGCGTGATTTCCAAACGGTTGGTGCAACCGGGGCAGGTGGTCATGGCCGGCGGCGAATTGCTGCGGCTGATCCGCGACGGCCGTCTGGAATGGCGCGCCGAGCTACCCGTCGCGGAATTGGCCGCAGTCGCGCCCGGCGACCGGATCACGCTGCGCGCGCCCGGCGGCGCCGAAGTCGAAGGCCGCGTGCGCGCGGTCAGCCCGGGCGTGGACATCGCCACGCGCACCGGCACGGTCTACGCCGATTTGCCGCAACCGGAAGGTCTGGCCCCCGGCGCCTACGTGGAAGGGCGCATCGACACCGGCACCGTTGATGCGGCCACCGTTCCGACCGCCGCGGTCGTTTTGCGCGACGGCTTTCCCACCGTGTTCGTGGTCGACACCAAGGCCGGCGTCAATCTCGCGCATGCCGTGCGCGTGCGTACCGGCGCCAAGGGCGGTGATGCGGTGCAAATTCTCGACGGCCCGAAACCGGGGCAATCGGTGGTGACGACCGGCGCAGGTTTCCTCGCCGACGGCGACCGCATCCGCATCGTCGCCGCGCCTGCGAAGGCCGCCGCAACCACGCCCACAACCACGCCCGCAACCGCTGCCGGGAGCGCGATGCGATGAGCGGCGGCGGCGGTGGATTGTCGTCCTGGGCGATCAAGCGTCCGCTGCCGGCGCTGATGCTGTTCTTCGTGCTGTGCGTGGCCGGGCTGTGGGGCTTCCATACGCTGCCCGTCGCGCGATTCCCCGACATCGCGTTCCCGATGACGGTCGTCACCGTCAGCCAACCCGGCGCCACACCGGCGCAGTTGGAAACCGAAGTGACGCGACGCGTGGAGGATTCGGTCGCGACCGTGCCGAACATCAAACGCATTTCGTCGGTGGTGACCGAGGGCGTGAGCAGCACTTTCGTCGAATTCAACCTCGACGCCGATCTCGCGACCGCGCTCGACGACACCCGCGATGCGGTGACGCGCATCCGCAGCGATTTGCCGCAGGACATCCTGGAGCCGGTGATCGGCAAAGTGGATATCGGCGGCTCGCTGCAGACGTACGCGGTGTCGGCGCCGCGGATGCGCGCCGACGAACTGTCGTGGTTCGTCGATCGCGATGTCGCGCGCGCGCTGTACGGCGTGCAAGGCGTCGCCAAAGTCACGCGCATCGGCGGCGTGGATCGTCAGGTTCGCGTCGATCTGGATCCGGACGCCCTGCTCGCCTGGGGCGTCACCGCTGGCGACGTATCGCAACAACTGGCGCGCATCCAGGTGGAGCGCCCGGGCGGAAAGAGCGAGATCGGCGGCGAACAACAGACGATTCGCACCATCGCCACCGTCGGCAGCGCGCAGCAGTTGCGCGACTACAGCATCAGCCTCCCCGATGGGCGTTCGATGCGTTTGTCGGCCATCGCGCACGTGCACGATGCGGCCGCGGACGAAAGCCAGGCGGCCCTGCTCGACGGCAAACCCGCGGTGGGGTTCTCGCTGTCGCGCACGCGCAAATCCGACGAGTTGAAAGTCTCCGAGAACGTGCGCAAGGCGCTCGACGCGCTGAAAGCCGCACATCCGGGTCTCGAGTTCCGGATGGTCAGCAACACCGTGGAAGAAACCGAACGCTCCTATCGCTCGTCGATGACGATGTTGTGGGAAGGCGCGCTGCTGGCGTTGCTGGTGGTGTGGTGGTTCCTGCGCGATTGGCGCGCGACCTGGGTGTCGGCGGTGGCGTTGCCGCTGTCGATCATTCCCACGTTCGCGGTGCTGGCCCTGCTCGGCTTCAGCCTGAACATCATCACCCTGCTGGCGCTGTCGGTGGTGGTGGGCATTCTGGTGGACGATGCGATCGTCGAGATCGAAAACATCGTGCGCCATTTGGGCATGGGCAAATCGCCGCTGGACGCCGCGCGCGACGCCGCGCAGGAAATCGGCACTGCGGTGATCGCCACCTCGATGACGCTGGCGGCGGTATTCGTGCCGGTGGCGTTCATGCCAGGCATCGCCGGCAAGTTCTTCCGCGAATTCGGCTGGACCGCGGCGACGGCGGTGATGTTCTCGCTGCTGGTCGCGCGCTTGCTCACGCCGATGATGGCGGCGTACCAACTCAAGCCGCACCCGCAGCAGGACTTCGCCGAATCGCCGCTGATGCGTCGTTATTTGGGTTGGGTCGACGCGTCGCTGCGCCATCGCTGGCGCACCTTGCTGGCCGCGTTCGGCTTGTTCATCGCATCGCTCGGGCTGTTGCCGTTCATCCCCACGACCTTCATTCCGTTCACCGACCTGGGCCGCAGCAATCTCAGTATCGAATTGCCGCCCGGCGCGCCGTTGGAGCAAACCCTCGCCGTCGCCGAACGCGCGCGCGGTACGCTGGAAGACATCCCGGAACTCAAGCAGACCTTCACGATGATCGGTAGCGTGTTGGACCTGGGCGACCCGGGCAAAAGCGGCGCGGGCGAAACGCGCAAAGCGACCCTGGTGCTGGATTGGGGCACCGCCGATGATCGCGACCGCGATCAGAAAACGTTGGAGCGCGAGGTCCGCGCGCGTCTCGCCGACGAACCCGGCGCGAAGATCAGTTTCATCAGCAGCGAACCGGGCGAAATGATGCAACTGGTGCTGGCCGGCGACGATCCGCAAACGCTCGATGCGGCGGCGGCGGCGGTGGAACGCGATCTGCGCAAACTCAAGGGCTTGGGCAGCGTGTCCTCGTCCGCATCGTTGCTGCGTCCGGAAGTGCAAATCCTGCCCGATTCGGCGCGCGCCGCGGATTTGGGCGTCGCCACCGCCGATATCGCCGAGGCCACGCGGATCGCGACCAGCGGCGATTACACCCAGCGCATGGCGAAATTGAATCTCGCCGACCGCCAGATTCCGATACGCGTGGGCTTCGCGCGCGACGCCTTGAGCGACCCCGCGTTGATCGGTCAATTGCGCGTGCGCGGCCGCAACGGCCCGGTGCCGCTGGCGGCGGTGGCGGAGATCCGCGACGGCAGCGGTCCGTCGGTGATCTCGCGCTATCAGCGCCAACGCAACATCACGCTCACCGCCGAACTCAACGGCCGGCCGCTGGGCGAAGTGATGAACGAAGTGCAGGCCTTGCCGTCGGTGAAGGCGCTGCCGTCCGGCGTGGAATTCCTCAATGCGGGCGACGCGGAAATCTTCGTCGAATTGTTCTTCGGCTTCGCGATGGCGATGTTGGCCGGTCTCGTCTGCATCTACATGGTGTTGTTGCTGCTGTTCAATCACGCGATCCAGCCGCTGACGATTTTGACCGCCGTGCCGCTGTGCGCGGGCGGCGCGTTCGGTGCGCTGTTGGTGAGCGGGAACATGCTCTCGCTGCCGGCGTTGATCGGTCTGTTGATGCTGATCGGCATCGCCACCAAGAACTCGATCCTGCTGGTCGATTACGCGGTGGTGGCCGAAGACGAACACGGCCTGTCGCAGCACGAAGCGCTGATCGACGCCTGCCGCAAGCGCGCGCGACCGGTGATCATGACCACCTTGGCGATGGGCGCGGGCATGCTGCCGCTGGCGATGGGCTTGTCCGGCGATTCCAGTTTCCGTGCGCCGATGGCGTGGGCGGTGATCGGTGGCCTGATCACGTCCACGCTGCTCAGCCTGATCGTGATTCCCGCCGCGTATTCGGTGCTGCACGACTTCGGCCTGTTCTTGCGCCGCGTCGTGCGGCGCAAGTCCGCTCACGCAGCGACCGCGACGGGCGATCCGGCGAACGAGCGGTTGCGCTGATTCTGTGTGTTGAGCGTGCTGCCGACTTTGCGCTTCGGCGCTGTTCGCTTGCCGCTCGAAAGCCGGTCGAGCGGAGTCGCGGTCAGTCGGCGTTGTCGTCCAGCACGATGCTGATGCGCCCGTTGGTTTCGAGGGTCGCCATGCGGATGCGCGCGATGTCGCCGCAGCCGGTTTCGCGCATCGCCTCCTGAAAATCGGCCTTGCTCACCAATTCGCGCCGCAGTACGTCGCGAAAAATCTTGCCGTCGCGCGCCAGCACCACCGGCTCGCCTTCGATCCACCGCCGCGCCTGCGGGTGACGCGCGGCGACGAAAGCGACGGCGTAGTTCAAGGCGATCAGACACACCGCCAGCAATGCGGCGCCGGTGAGCGAGTTATCGCCGCTGTTCAGTCCGTTCTGTACCGCATTGCCGATCAGGATCAGCAGCACCAGATCGAACGGCGTGAATTGCCCCACCGCGCGTTTTCCCGACACCCGCACCAGCAGCATCACCATCGTGTAGACGACGCATGCGCGCAGCACGAAGTGCCACCAAGGCGCGGATAGTTCGAACATAGCGTTCATGGCGACGTCCCGATTTCGTCATGCGCTCGGGCGCGATACGTCCCGGCGCGATGCGCACAGTGTCGCCGTTGCGCGCGTCGGCGGCTAGCCGGTGGAATCCCGGTGCGTCGGGCCATGTCGCCGCGTCGTTCCGCTGCTGTAATATCGGCAAAACGCGGGCAATAAAAAGCCCCGCAGGTGGGGGAACCGGCGGGGCTTGGGACGTGACTTGGGGAGAGTCGGTCGTCCCGGGGATCGCCTTGGGGAGTCGGCGATCTACGACAGACGTTGCATCTGTCGGGAGTAGTTGACCATGACGGATGTGGATAGTTCGTGAAGCGCGCGGTTAAGAAATCGTTGAATTCAGGATGGATTCATGGCGTCGCCGCCGACAGCGACGAAAACCCAGTGATTTCAGCGGTTCTCGCGCGCATTCATCCTGTATGAAATGACGGGTTGGCCGTTGTGCGTGCGCATAGGCCGAAGGTCATGGTCTCGCGTCGACGGCGCTTCGATTGCGCGATACGGGAGCGGAACAGCGCGAAACCGCATTCGGATGCGTTGCGATTTTCGTACGTGCGAACGATTGCGCTGCGGCCGGTCGATACGTGCATTTCAGTACGCCCCATCCCGCGCCTCGAAAAGCCTGCGGAAGCGACGATGCCAAACGCGCCGCCGCGCGCTTCAAAGGCGAACGGCGGGATAAATCTTCGGCTCAATAGGCCTCATCCCGCGCCGCGATCCGCCTGCGGAAGCAACGATGCCGAACGCGCCGCCGCGCGCGATAACGGCGAGCGACAGGATGACGTGTCGTATCAGTGCGCCTCATCCCGCGCCGCGACAGGTCTGCGGAAGCGACGATGGCGAACGCGCCGCCGCGCGCTTCAAAGGCGAACGACGGGATAAGCCTCCGTATCAGTGCGCCTCGTCCCAGTTCATCCCTGTCCCGGAATCGATCACCAACGGCACCCGCAATTCGGCCGCGCCGGCCATCCGCGCGGTCGCTTCGCGGATCAAGGTCTCGACGAAGTCTTCGTCGCACTCGAACACCAGTTCGTCGTGCACCTGCAGCAGCATTCTGGCCTGCGCGTCGTGCGGAAGAATCCAGCGATCGATTTCGATCATCGCGCGCTTGATGATGTCGGCGGCGGTGCCCTGCATCGGTGCGTTGATCGCCGCGCGTTCGGCGCCGGCGCGCAGGCCTTGGTTGCGGGCGTTGATGTTGTCCAGATACAGCCGCCGCCCGAATACGGTTTCGACGTAGCCGCGGTCGTGCGCTTCTTTGCGCGTGCGCTCCATGAAATCGCGCACGCCGGGATAACGATTGAAATACAGCGCGATGTAGTCCTGCGCTTCGCCGCGACCGATGTCGAGCTGCTTGGCCAAGCCGAACGCGCTCATGCCGTACATCAAGCCGAAGTTGATGGCTTTCGCCGCGCGACGCTCATTGCCGCTGACTTCGTCCAGCGGTTTGCCGAAGACTTCCGCGGCGGTGGCGCGATGGATGTCGGCGCCGGCTTCGAACGCGCGCAGCAAACCGGCGTCTTCGGACAGATGCGCCATGATCCGCAGCTCGATCTGCGAGTAATCGCAGGCGACGAGTTTGCGTCCCGGTGGCGCGATGAAGGCGGTGCGAATGCGGCGACCATCGTCGGTGCGGATCGGAATGTTCTGCAGATTCGGATCCGTGGACGCCAAACGCCCGGTGGCCGCGCCGGCTTGGTGATAGCTGGTGTGCACGCGGCCGGTGTTCGGGTCGATCATCTCCGGCAATTTATCGGTGTAGGTGCTGCGCAGTTTCGCCAGACCGCGATATTCGAGAATGATCCGCGGCAGTTCGTGTTGATCGGCGATGGCTTCCAGCGCTTCTTCGTTCGTGGACGGCTGGCCGGTCGGCGTTTTCACCAACGCCGGCAGCTTCAGTTCGTCGAACAGCAGCGCTTGCAATTGTTTGGGCGAATCCAGATTGAAGGTGCGACCCGCGAGTTCCGTCGCCTTTTGCTGCGCGGCGAGCATCCGTCGCGACAGATCGACGCTTTGCCGCCGCAGTTCCGCGGCGTCGATCAGGATGCCGTTGGCTTCCATCCGCGTCAGCACCGGCACCAGCGGCACTTCGATCTCGCGATAGACGCGCTCCAGCGAAGGCTCGCTCGCCAGTTTCGCCGACAGCACGCGATGCAGGCGCAAGGTGATATCGGCGTCTTCGGCGGCGTAGCGCGCGGCGTCGTCGATCGCCACTTCGGCGAAGGAAATCTGCTTCGCGCCTTTGCCGGCGACGTCTTCGAACGCGATGGTGTCGTAACCGAGATAGCGTTTCGCCAGCGAATCCATATCGTGTCGGGTGGCGCTGGAATTCCAGACGAAGCTTTCCAGCATGGTGTCGTCGGCGTAGCCGGCGACGTTCACGCCGTGGCGACGCAGCACATGCAGATCGTATTTGCCGTGCTGGCCGAGCTTGCGCCGAGTCGGGTCTTCGAGCAGCGGCCGCAGCGCGTCCAGCACCTCGTCGCGATCGAGCTGCGCAGGCGCGCCGGGGTAAATGTGGCCGACCGGAATGTAGCAACCTTCGCCGGGCGCGGTGGAAAAGCTCAAGCCGACCAAACCCGCGCGCATCGCGTCCAGATCGTCGGTTTCGGTATCGAACGCGAATTCGTCGGCGGAGCGAAGTTTCGCGACCCAGGCGTCCAAGGCCTCTCGCGTCAGCAGGGTGTCGTAAACGCCTTTCGCCGCCCACGCGGGATCGAGCGCTTCGTCGGCCGCGGGCGCGCTGCGCGCATACCCAGCGGCGGTGTTGCGCAGGCCGGCGCGTTCGGCGGATGCATCGCCGTCGTTCGCGTCGTTGCCGCCTAACTCCTTCAAGGCTTGATTGAACCCGTAGCGCACGTACAGCGCGCGCAAATCCTCGACATGACGCTCGCGCAGCGCGAGCGTGGTCGGGCCGCCGTCGAGTTCGACATCGGTCTTGATCGTCGCCAGTTGCTTGTTCAGCGGCAGCCGCGGCAGAGCTGCGCGCAGGTTCTCGCCGAGTTTGCCTTTGAAGCCGTCGGCGTTGACCATGATGCTGTCGAGATTGCCCCACTCCTCCAGCCATTTCGCGGCCGTTTTCGGTCCGCATTTGTCGACACCCGGGATGTTGTCGACGCTGTCGCCCATCAGCGACAGATAGTCCACGATCTGATCGGGACGCACGCCGAATTTCTCCATCACCGAGGCGTCGCTGTCGAGTCGGCTGCCGCTCATCGTGTTCACCAGCGCCACGCCCGCGCCGTTGTCGAGCCGTCGCACCAACTGCGCGAAATCCTTGTCGCCGGTGGAGATCACGACATCGATGTCTTGTTCGACCGCTTGCAGCGCCAACGTACCGATCACATCGTCCGCTTCGACGCCGGGCACGCGCAGAACGGGCAGTCCCAGCGCTTCGACGATCTTCATCATCGGTTCGATCTGCGCGCGCAGATCTTCGGGCATCGGCGGCCGATGGGCTTTGTATTCCGGGTCCAGCGCGTCGCGGAAGGTCGGCCCGGAGGCGTCCATCACGAAGGCGATGTACTCGGGTTTTTCCTTGATGTGCGCTTTCAGCATGTTGACGACGACATGCAGCGCGCCGGTGGGAAAACCGTCGGGCGCGGTGAAATTCCGCCCCTGCGCGTTCATCACGTGATAGGCGCGGAAAAGGTAGGACGAACCGTCGATGAGCAGCAGTTTTTTCATGCCCGCGATTCTACGCAGTTTCGATGCCGCGCCGCGCGCATCGACGGACGGACGTCGATGCGAATGAACGTCGAATCAGTTCGCGGCGATTGGGCGGTTTCTTGCCGCGCGCGGGGCGCATAATCGGTGCGACGCCTTCCCCCGGAGCCCCGCCATGCGCAGTCCTGCCGTCTTCCTCGTCGTTTTGCCGCTGTCGCTCGCGCTTGCCGCCTGCGTCAATGTCGCCGCACGTCGCGCCCAGCCCGAAATTCCCGCCGATGCGGTCGCCGCCACCCGCACCGAAGCCAACGGCGACACCATCACCGAGTATCGCGTCGCCGGCCAACTGCGCGTGGTCCGAGTGCAACCGCTGCGCGGCGCCGCGTTCTACTTGCAGGACCGCAACGGCGACGGTCGTCCCGACGACGACAACGTCTCGCCGGTCTATTTCAAATTGTTCGAGTGGTGAGGGCGCGCGTCGATGCCGACGCGCCTCGCCTCATTCCGGTCGACGACGCTGTTCGCCCAGGCGCGAGGGGCTGCCGGTCATCCGCGCGTGTAGACGATCCGCTTCCGCGGCGTCGATACCGGTGAGGATCATGTCCGCGCCGAACGGTTGGTTGACGGTCGCGACCGTGAGAATCGTGTCGTCCACCGTCCAGGCCAGCGGTTGTCTGATGTGTTCGGCGGTCGCGCGCAGCAGGC